>JACPRD010000104.1 GCA_016190145.1 Planctomycetota bacterium
GACGGGGAGTGGGGGCTTCGGCAGGCGGGATAACTTCAAAGGGGAATTTCAACTTCAAGTAACTTCAAAAGATGAACTTCAACTTCAACCCGTTTCGGAGGGCGGTGGGCCTTCGCGTGGCCAAGGGGCGTCCGGAAGGCGCTTCCATCAGGATCCGAACGCGGCTATCGTCGCCGTCATGAAACCAGGCTTCGCTCTCGCCTTTCTCCTCGCCGCGTGCACGCCGCCCGCGATGCACGCGAAGATCACCATGACGATTTCGGTGCGCGTCACCGCGAACGCGGAGCCCGGGACCGTCACGGTCAACGGCCAGAACAAGGGCGCCGCACCGGTCGAGTTCGATGCGCTCGCGCTGCCGTTCGACCCCGCGCTCAAGCCCGCCGCCTGGCCGCCGAAAGGCGCGCAGGTCTTCTCGCCGACCGTCGCGCAGCACGGCAAGGAAGAGTCCAGCCTCGCGCTCGCGATCCTCGGCGACGTCCTCTACGTCCGCACCCTGGTGCACGGCACCGAAACCCTCGGCGCCGTCCGGCTGAAAGTCACCGGCGCCGACGGGACCTCGTTCGACTTCGACAACGCCGAAAAGGAAGTTAACTCCAATCTCGGTCGCGCGGAGCATGCCGTGCGAATCCGGTACAAACGGAGAAAGTAGGCCAACCGCTTTGCCGGTCCCCCGCCGTTCCTCACCACTCAGAGTTTGTGAAAAAATCGGTCTGGGATGCTCCGTCGGCCGGCAGGAAGGCTCACGGTTGGCAAAGACTGGACGAGCCGGCCGACTCCGCCCCCAGACCGATTTTTTCACAAACTCTGGGAGGCAAAGCACTTCCTGAGAGCGTGAGAAAAATCGATCGCAGGCGCGGTCGGGGCGAGCGAGCGAAGCGAGCGAGGTCCGACCGCACCGTAGATCGAATTTTTCTCACGCTCTCACTCCTGACTCCTGACCCCTGGTCCGTCGGCCGACTATTCGTTCTTCACCTCAGTCCACACCCGGTCGTACAGATCCGACGCCTCGCCGAGCTGCCGGATCCACTCCAGCCGCTTCATCACGTCCTCCGGCGGATACACCCCCGGATCGTTCAGCACCTCCGCCTTCACGAACGCCTTCGCCGCCTCGTTCGAGCTCGGATACCGCAGGAAGTTCACGATCCGCGCGTTCACCTCGGGCCGCATCACGAAGTCAATGAACGCCTCCGCCTCCGCCTTGTGCTTCGACGTCTTCACCACCGCGAAGTTGTCCGCCCAGATCACGCCGCCCTCGCGCGGCACCACGTACCGCACGTTCGCGTTCTCCGCCCGCGCCTTCGCGAAGTCGCCGCTCCAGCCCTGCGCCATCACGAGCGCCCCCGAGAGCATCAGGTCGTCGTACGTCTCGCTGTCGTAGCGCGCCACGAACGGCTTCTGGGCAATGAGAAGCGCCTTCGCCTCCGCCAACTCCCCCGCGTCCGTGCTGTTGATCGACCGGCCCTTCAGCCGCAGCGCCGCGCCGATCGCCTCGCGCGCATCGTCCATCATCCCGACCCGGCCTTTGTATTTCTCCACGCGGGCCGCTTCCAATAGATCGCCCCAGCTCGCCGGCGGCGGATCCACTTTGGAAGCGTCGTACCCGATCCCCGTCGTCCCCCACAGGTACGGCACCGAGTGGCGGTTCCCCGGGTCGTACCAGATCTCGCGGAACCGCGGTGACAGGTGCTTCACGTTCGGGATGCGCGCGAGGTCCAGTTCCGCGAGCAGCCCCGCCCGGATCATCCCCTGCACCGTGTAGTCCGACGGCACGATCAGATCGTAGCCCTCGGCCCCGGCCTCGATCTTCGCGAGCAGCGACTCGTTCGAGTCGAAGTTCTCCTCGACGACCTTGATCCCGGTCTCCTTCTCGAACTCCGCCACCACCGCCGGATCGAGGTAGTTCGCCCAGATCGCCAGGTGCAGCTCGCGCGGCTTCTCCCCCGCCCGCGCCCACGGGCGCCAGATGAGCGCGACGACGAGAAACAGCAACGCGACGGCCGGTATGACGATGAACTTTTTCACGACGGCCCTCCCCTTTCGCCCGCGCAAGGCCCCGGAACCGGCACAAGGAAAGCGCGACAGGCCTGTCGGAGGCAAGCAAGATCGGCCGCGCGACGCCCGCGACCCCGACTCGGACACGGGACTACCGGCTCCCCGCTCGCTAGAGTGGCTGTGCCGTGAACGAATCCCTCGATGAGCAACGCCTGCCCGGGGCCGAGGAGGCTCGACGGACCTGGCAGCAAGCGGCGGCACTTCTGCGCAAGCTGGGCGGCCCGCGGGAGCTGGAGCGTCATCGCGAGGCGATACGCGCCGTCCTCCTCTCAGGGCCTACTTCCCCTCGGGCTCCCAGAACCGGTACTCCGCCACCTTCCCGCCCGCGTCGCCGCGCCGGAGCCGCTGCGAGATCACGCCGATGACCGCCGGCGACACGGGCTTCCCGGCCAGCTCCTCGAGGCGCTTCACCGAGGCCTCGTGCCCGTCCGCGCCGATGTTCATGAGGACGAGATGGCCCGTCGTGGCCATTTCCAGCGCGGCCGATGCGGTCTCTGCGGACTCGAGGCAGATCCCGACGGCGTTGGGGTACATGCGGAAAATGCGCTCGAGCGCGGCCTTCACCGTGGGCCCGTCTTCGCTGGGAACTTCGACCTGGTCGACGCCGTCGACGCGCACGTAGACGGGGTACTCGAGGCTGAACACGGCCAGCCCGGCGTCCTTCGCGAGATGCTGGAGGCAGGAGAGGAGCGTCGTCGTTTTACCGGAGCCGGGGAGGCCGGAGAACAGGATGATCCCGTTCGGCCGCTTGAGCCAGCGCTCGAACACGGCGCGGTCCTCGGCCTTCGGCGCGACCGTCTCGAGGTCGGCGATCCGCCCGCCGCCCATGAACCGCAGCGTGAGCCGGCGTCCCTGGATCGTGTCGATCGCCTGCAGCAGCACGGAGACTTCGTTCACGGCCTGCGCACCGCCGCGGCTCAGGAACAGCCGGCGGATCCCGGAATCCCCGAACGGAAGCCCGATCTCGTTCCAGACCTGCTCGAGTTCGCGCGCGAGATCGGCCGGAATCACGCGGATCGTCTCCAGCCGGGCCTCCCGGCCGATCGCGACGTGCACGCCGTCCTTGCGCGGCTGCAGGTGAAGGTCGGACGCCTTCCGGTCGTGCGCTTCCCAGACCAGCGCTTCGGCGAGCTCGCGGGGCTTGGACTCGATGGCGGCGTTCATGGTTTTCGGTCCCTTTCTGTTGGCCCGGGAGGATTCGAGGAAGCGTTTCAGGTCTTCGCGCGCGCGGACGAGCGGGGCGGGCTCCCCGGATCCGTCGCGGAGTTTCTGGAGGTCGTCCTGGGAAAAACGCCACTGGCCGCCGACTTTGCGGGCGGGGAGTTTCCCGTCGTGGACCCAGCGGTTGAGTGTGGAGCGGCTGACCCCGAGGAAGGCCATGGCGGCGTCGAAGTCCGTTTCGTATCTTGTCATGTCATCTTTATCCAATATATATCAGTCTGTGTCAAGCCCGAATTCCGGAAATTTCGCGCGTCAAATCCGCGGAACCCCACCCTCCCCCGCGCGTCCAACCCCCATGCGCCGATTCCAATCCGCCGTCATCGCCCTTCAGACCGCCGCCATCGTCGGACTCCTGTGGCTTCACTTCGGAAAGCGTGAAGAGCCCGCGCCCGCGAAAACGGAAGTCCCCAGCCCGGAAACGGCGGCCGAGCCCGTGCAGGCACCCCGCCCGAAGCCCGCGGACGCTCCCGAAACGCAGAAGAGGGGCGAGTCCGATGCGGAACAACGCGCACGGGAGTACCAGGAGGCGCGATCCAGTGAGACGGCCGACCTCGAAACGACTCAATTCGAATCGCTCCTCGAATCCGCCCGCAACCTGTTCGCCCAGGGCGGCCTCGACGCCCTCCTCTGGGCCCCCTTCCCGCACGATCAGAAAGGCCAGGGCAACGACGAAGACCTCCGCCGCCTCGTCGCACTCTTCGCCTCCGAAACCGACCCCGCCCGCCTCTGGGCCCTCGCCCAGCGGATCCGCTTCCACCTCACCGACCCGCGCGGGTCGATCTGGACGATCGATCAGAACGCGTTCGACGCGTTCTCGACGTGCGCCCGGGAGGCGGAGGATCCGGTGAAACGTCAGATCGCTCTCTCCGCCTGCGGCGCGACGGGCTGGGGCGATGACCTCAAGACCGACCGCTTCCTCCACGACCCCGACGCCCGCGTCCAGGCGACCGCCGGCCCGATGCTCGGCCGCCCGCGCGGCGTCTCCGAGTCTGAGGCCGCGCCGATCGCCGACCGGTTCCGCGAACTCCTCCGCAGCCCCGACGAACACGTGCGCGCCAGCGCGGCGATGGGGTTCACGGGCTGGGCGTACCGGGAGGACGACGTGGAAGCGCTCATCACGGCGGCGAAGACCGACACCTCGATGAACGTGCGCCGGAGCGCGCTCTACGGCCTCGGGATGTCGGGCTCCGAGCGGGCGCGCAGGACGCTGAAGGAGATCGTCGCGGACACGTCGTACCCCGAGGACCTCCGCTCCCGCGCGGCGACTGAGCTCAGCCGGACGGGGATCGTGCCCGACGGGGCTCCGCTGCACGAGGTGGAGTAGGCGATTGCGATTCGCAGGCCGCCGGCGCCAAACCCTGCAGATTCCCCATGAAACGGCGAGCAAGACTGCAGTTGTGCCGAGTTTTTCCCTCTCCTCCTCCTCCCCCTTATTCCCTCGTCCCTATCCCTCGCCCTCTCCCACCTCCTACGCCCGTACCTGGAGCGCCCTCTGAGGCGCCACTCTGCGAACGCGGGACGCGACGCCGAGGTATGTCAGGGTGCAAAAGGGGGGCGGGAAGGGGATGGGGCGAGGGAAGGGGGCGGGGGTGCGAGGAGAAGGAGGAGGAGAAGGAGGGGGCAACCGTGATGATGCAATCCGTGAATCGACCCGACTTGAATGGCGATCTACATCATCGTAGAATTCCCTACAGGAAAGGAATCAACCATGGGCACAGCCGTCCAGATTTCAGCCTTCGTCTCCAGGGACACCCGGGACCTCCTGGACCGTCTCGTCGCTTCGACGGGCCAGAAGAAAGCCCACGTCGTCGAGGTCGCCCTGCGCCACCACCTGCTCGCGCTGCAGCAGATTCCCGCCGAGTACGTCATCCCGCCGGTCCTCGTCGTCGACCGCGAGTCGGGCGAGAAAGTCCTCAGGCGCCTGCGCCGCCCCGGAAAGCCCGCGGCAGCGCTTCGAAAGCTGATGCGCGGGAATGGAGATTAGGCTCCTCCGGACCGACGACGACCGCGCTCGTTTCGATTCCGGAGAAGCCGAGCTGGACCGCTTCCTTCAGGAATTCGCGGGACAGAACCAGTTCCGCCTCCACGTGGGCACGACCTGGGTCGCCGCCGAAGGCCGTCGCATCCTGGGTTACGCCACGATCGCGCCCGGTCACATCGAAATCGACCGGCTCCCCGAGACGCGACGGCGCGGATTGCCGAAGTACCCGCTTCCCATCCTCCGGCTGGCCCGTCTCGCGACAGCACGCTCGGAGCAGGGACGCGGAATCGGAAACGCGCTACTCCGCTGCACGTTCAACCTGGCGCTGAAGATGTCGGAGGAGTACGGCTGCGTGGGCGTCGTCGTGGACGCCAAGCCCGGCGCGGAGGAGTTTTACCGGAAGTTCGGTTTCGAATCGGTGGGGGTCGTCGCCGGAGCGGACGCGAGCCGCCCGGAGCCGTGGCAGATGTTCCTGCCCCTCGACCTGGTCCGCAAGGCGCTCGGGCCGGGATGAGAGCGCCGCGCGCTCACGGAACGATTCGCTTGAGCGGCGGCAGCTCGGAGGGACCGCCGGGGCGTTTCCCGATCCGCTGGTAGAGCGACTCGAGCAGGTCGGCGTCCGTGCGATGGGCAGGCAACTCGCCCTTCAGCTTCGCGAGCGCGGCCTGCAGCGTCATGCCCCGATATTCAGGAAGCTGCCTCAGTCGATCGATCGCCCAGGCGCCCACGAGACTCCGCCATTCGGACGATTCGCGCCGAAAGCCGACCGCCACGGCGTATTTCTCAAGCGTCGCCAGCCGCGACGGAGTCCACCGGCCGCTCTCCAGCCGGGCGTACTGGCCGGGGTCAAGCCGATGCTTCCGGCAGAATGCGCGAAGGGACAGTCCCGCGCAGCGACGGAAGGAGCAGAACAGGCGGGCGAGGATGCGCAGGGACCTGACGACGATCGGCATGAATGCCTCCGGGAAACGCGGCCTCCCCGGAATCCTACCACGATCCGGCGGTCTGCCTGCGTGGGAGTAGTCCGCACGGATCGTCCAGTTGTACAGCTGTGCGGTCGGCGCATTCTTTCCTTCTAAAGAGGGAACATTTATGCTATCTATTTCCTTATGGATAAGGAAATACTGAAATACGTCCTGTCCCAGTCCGCGGCGCGGTCGCTTCCGCATGCCGTGCCCCGCACGATGGAACTGCCGCTCGACTCGACCAAAGTCGTCACGGTCGTCGGCATCCGCCGCAGCGGCAAGACCTACCTTCTGTACGAGACGATGCGCCGCCTCCTGGCCCAGGGCGTGGACCGCAGGCAGATTCTGTATCTCAATTTCGAGGACGACCGCCTCTTCCCCATCCGCACGTCCGACCTGGATCTGATCCTCCGCGCGCACGAAGAGCTTTTCCCCCAGGTCTCGGGGCGACGGAAGTACGTGTTCCTGGACGAGGTCCAGAACGCGCCGTCGTGGGAGACGTTCGTCCGCCGCCTCCACGACACCGAGGAGGCGCGTCTCTTCTTGACCGGGTCCTCGTCCCGTCTCCTGTCGCGCGAGATCGCCACGGGGCTGCGCGGTCGGAGCATCTCCTACGAGGTCTTTCCACTGTCCTTCGCCGAGTTCCTCGCGTTCCGAAATCTGAAATCCGAGCCCTTCTCGCGCACGTCGGAAAGCCGCATGTCCGCTGCCCTGGAGGAGTACCTCGAAGTCGGCGGATTGCCGGAGGTCGTCCTGGCCGACGCGGAGCTTCGTCCGCGTATCCTCAAGGAGTACGTGGACCTCCTGTTCTACAAGGACCTCGTCGAGCGCTACAAGGTCGCGAATCCCCGGCTGCTGCGCCTGCTCCTCCAGCACTGCCTCGGGCACCCGGCCTCGCTGGTGAACGTCCACAAGCTCTACCAGGACTTCCGTTCGCAGGGGCACCAGGTCTCGAAAGACTCGCTTTACCGGTACTTCGACGCCCTGGAGGAGTCGTTCGTCGTCTTCACCCTGCCTGTCGCCGAACGTTCCGTTCGCAAGCAGGCGAGGAACCCCAAGAAGCTCCATGCGATCGACTGGGCGCTGGCGTACCCGTTCGTCGCCGAGCCCGGGATCGACGTCGGGAAGAAGCTGGAAACCGCGGTGTTCCTGCACTGGCGCCGCCGGCGCGAGGACCTCGCGTATCTCGCGGGCGATCACGAGATCGACCTCGTGGTGAATCGCGACCGACCCGCGCAGCTGGTCAACGTGGCCTGGTCGGTTACGCGGACGGAGACCTGGGATCGCGAGATCGCCGCGCTGCAGTGGGCCCGCGCGAGGTTTCCACGCGTGCCGAGAGTGCTGGTCGCGCACGAACGCACTACGCGCAAGCCCCCCGCCGGCGTCCGCGTCGTCGATGCGTGGCAATACCTGCTGACGTTGTCACGGAGCACTCGAGAAAGAAGCGGAAGAAACTGACGGGCATGCCCGACCATCTGCCCGTGCCCCACCACGACCGTACGTTCGGACTTTCAGCCGGGTTCACCGCCATCATGCCGTTTGACGACCGCCCGCCTGTTTCGGTCTGCTAGCATGAAGGAGTTCATGGCTCGGTCGTGGCTCGGTAATCGGGGGCGTGATGGCCGCAATCGAAAAGGGCGTGCGCCTGGGCGAATACGTCCTGGTCGAGAGGATCGGAGAGGGAGGATTCGGCGAAGTCTGGAGGGCCGAGAATCCCGACCTGCCGGGCTCAGTCGTCGCCGTCAAGATCGCCCGCGGCCCGCACGCCGTGGAGTTGCTCCAGCGCGGCGGAGCGCTTCAGTACCAGATGCGACACCCCGCGATCGTCCCGACGATCTCCCTCAACATGGTTCACGAACCCCCGTACCTCGTCATGGAATTCGTTGGTGGCGAGACGATTCGGTGCGTACTCGATCGGTGCGCCAAGATTCCGTGGCCGGACGCTGTCCGCATGGCGCAGTGGATGCTCCACGGCCTCGCGTACGCCCACAGTTTCGGAATCCTCCATGGCGACCTGTCGCCCGAGAACCTGCTCCTCGACGTCGACGGCAGGGTTCGCATCACCGATTTCGGAATCGCCAGGCTCGCCGCGTCGCCTGCCGCCGGGGTCCAGCACTCCGGAGAGGCCGCAAGGGCAGAGATCGACCGCGTTCAGGGAACCATCCGCTACATGGCTCCGGAACGGCGCTCGGGAGCTAGGCCGGATATCAAGAGCGACATCTGCTCTGCAGGGCTGGTCCTGCACGAGATGCTCACCGGCGACTCGACGTACCTGCGATTCCCTGTGCTCGACACTCCGGAATGGCTTTCGAACGTCGTGGAAAAGGCGACATGGCCGGAACCCTCGGCTCGCTATCCCGGCGCCGCGGTGATGCTCGAGGCGATCAATCGAGGCTTGCGGGAGAGCCCGTTGGCGCCGACTCGCTCCTCCCGGTTGTGGTATGCCCCGCCCGCGGTGCCGCCCGCGCCGACTTGGTCTGGTCTGGATCCGATCAGGCCTTTGTCGATATCAACCGGCTCGGTGCATCAGGCTGGCCGGTCGTCCGGCACTCCCGGAAATGTCCGTCACGCTGAACGCATAGCGCAGAATCCTGGTATCGCGAAGCAGGCGCGCGAGGGTCCGATCGCTCCGGTGGCGCAAGGTCAGCATCTGAGACGGGACTTGGGTGCTGTGGCGCGCGATGCGACGGCCCGGCAGGATTACACCGGCCGTGCATTCCTCACTGCGGTGCTGTACCTATTCTGCTTCCTGCCGGGATTGCTCCTGAACATCGCATTTCTCATGTCTGCTCAGGCAGAACAGACGAGGACAGGCAATCCGCCGCCAGGGAAGGGCTGCCTCGCCGTCATGCTGGGCGTGGCGCTCGCCGTCCTCGTCCTCGCCGCCTTGGCACAGATGGGTGCTCTGAGGTAGCGCCGAATCCAATCTACCTTTGCACAGGCGGAAGTCTGGAAGGGTTCGTGCCTGCGCGCCGTTAACGCTGATCGTTTTCCAGAGCACTTCCGGGGGTCGTCAAGCGACGGTGTCCTTCAGAATTCGGATAACGCAGTGCTCGGGATAATATCTCCAGCAGATTCACAGCCAGATTGAACATGTCCGGTCTCAGCGGTACGCTCAGCCCACCGTGGCTGCCGACTCACTCAATCTCGTTCGAATCATGCGCGAATCCCTCTCGCCGACTGCGACGCTGCGCGCCGTCCTGCGGCTCCTCCTCGCCCGCCGCCTGGAACTTCGCTGGGCGGCCGTCCGCGCCGCGATCGAGAAGAAGCATGCAAGCGAACTGGCCCTGCTGCGCCCGGAGGAACGCGGGCAGCGCATCTCCGAGCTGGCGCGGGCCGCGTCGGATTCATCGCCGCGACGGGAGGATTCGTTCGAGCGGATCCGCAGGCTTCCGGCGGCCGCGCTGGGGGAGGAGTGCGTGTCGTTCGTCGAAGGGTTCTCCGGGCCGGCGGGCGCCCGGCTCCGGGACCCGGCGACGGCGGCCGTGATCCGGCGGTTGGCCGAGGAGGGGCGCCTCGGGGCGGCGCTGGACGCGCTGCGGACGCTTCGGCTCGACCCGGCGGCGATGGACGACGGCGCGTTCGAGAGCCTGCTCCGATCCGCGTTCGATTCGCTGTCGGCCGCCCATCCGTCGGAGGAACTCACCGCTGCGTGGCGGGAATTCACGGGCGCGGCGCGGGACGCGGCGAAGCCGGGCGCCGAAGAGGGCAAGTGTCCGGAACTGGATCTGCACGTCGAATTCGCGCGCACCGTGTCGTGGGCGATGGAGCGGAATGGCGTGCCGATCGTGAAGCTCCTCCGAATCCGCAACCTCACAGAAGCGCCGCTGGAGAATCTCGTTGTCTCCCTTCAGGTGGCTCCCGACTTCTCGCGGCGCACGGAGCTCATCGTGCCGACGCTGCCTGCGAAGGACGAATGGAGCGTGGACGCGCCGGATGTTTCACTCGAAAACGCCCGGCTCCGCGGCGTGCATGAGCGCGAGCGCGCGTCCCTTCAAGTCGAGATTCGGAATGGCGAGCGCCCGCTTCTGAGGCAAACGCTTCCTGTCGAAGTCCTGGCGTTCAACGAATGGAGCGGCGCGGTCCTTCCGGACCTGCTGGCGTCGTTCGTGATGCCGAACGAGCCGGCCGTTCAGGAGGTGCTGAAGTCGGCGGGCGAGTGTCTTCAGGCGGCGACGGGGGATCCGTCGCTGGACGGATACCAGTCGCGATCGAAGGACAGGGTCCGGCGGATCGCCAGCGCGATCTACCTCGCCGTGCAGCGGCTGGGCGTGACATACGTCAATCCGCCGGCGAGCTACGAGAAGGCGGGCCAGAAGGTGCGTTTTCCGGCGGACGTCGTGCAGTACAGGATGGGCACCTGCCTCGACCTGTCGCTGCTCCTCGCCGCGGCGCTCGAGCAGACGGGGCTGCGTCCCGTGCTCGTGCTCCAGCGGGGTCACGCTTTTCCGGGGGTCTGGCTTCTGGACACGTGGCTGGACGTGACCGTCACGGACGACGCCGACGTCTTCAGAAAACTTGTCGAGGCGGAGGAAGTTCTCCTGTTCGACTCCTCGAGCGTGGCGGCGCGTCCCGAGCGGCCGTTCGAGGAGGCCGAGGCTCTGGGCCGGCGAAAGATCGGGGACAAGCCGGCGTTCGAGCTGGCGGTGGACGTTCACGCGGCGCGGCTGGCGAAGTTCCTGCCGCTGTCGCTCTCGCTTGCGGCGGAGCCCGCCGGGCCGACGCCTCCTCCCGGGCCGGTCCCGAATCCGCCGGCGCCGCCGGAAGCCGATCCCGAGATTCAGAAGCACGTCCGGACGCGCATCGATACATGGAAGGAGAAGCTGCTCGACATCTCCCTGCGCAACCGCCTGCTGAATTTCCGCGAATCGAAGGACCGCACGGTCACGCTCGCCGTGCCCGAAATCGAGCCACTCACGAACGCCGTCCTGTCCCGCCGGACCTTCAAGCTGAAACCGAAGGTCGAGGAGAGCACCCAACAGCGGGAACTCGAACTCCTGGACGCGCGCGGCGCTGAAACCGAGGCCCGGCGCCTGCGCCTCGAGCACCTGCAGGGCGGAAGGATCCTGACCGCTCATCCGGCCCCGGAACTCGCCTCGCGACTCACCTCGCTCTTCCGGCACGCGCGGACGGAAGTCGAAGAAACCGGCGCGTCGACCCTCCAGCTTGCGGTGGGAATGCTGAAGTGGTTTGAATCGGAGACCAGCCAGCTCGCGCGGTTCGCGCCGATCCTCCTGCTGCCCGTCGAACTCAAGCGCGGTCTGAAGGACATTTCCGTTCGGCTGCGGGACGACGAAATCCGCGTCAACGAAACGCTCCTGGAGAAACTGCGACGCGACTTCGGCGTCGATGTTCTCGGCGGCGTCCAGGCGCCGGCAGAGGAAGGAGACAGGTTCGTCAAAGAGGTCCTCGGCGTCATGCGGGCAGCCGTCGCGCTGCTGAAGCGCTTCGAAGTCCTGCCGCAGGCGCACATGGCGTTCTTCTCCTTCAGCAAGTACCTGCTCTGGCGGGACCTGGACGAGCACACGGAGTCGCTTCTCGCCAGTTCGCTCGCCGGCTGGCTCGCCACCGGGCAGCGCCGCGGCGAGGACGGCGCGGATTTCCTGGATCCGCGCCGGCTCGACAGCGAATTGCCCGCGCAGAAGACGCGGCTCGTCCTCGACGCGGACAGCAGCCAGCACGTGGCCGTGGAGGCGGCCGTCCGGGGAAAGACGTTCGTCCTGCAGGGCCCGCCCGGAACGGGAAAGTCCCAGACGATCGCGAACATCATTGCGGAGTGCCTCGCTGCTGGAAAACGGGTGCTCTTTGTCGCCGAGAAGCGGGCCGCGCTCGACGTCGTCGCGCGCCGCCTTCGCCGCGTGGGGTTGATGGACTTCTGTCTGGAGCTGCACTCCAACAAGGCGAACAAGCGCGAGGTAGTCGCCGAGCTGGAGCGCGTGCTGCGGCTCCGGCAGGCTGCGGGCGGCGGCGACGCCGACTCGCTGGGCCAGCGCGTGGGAGAGGATGCCCGGCTGCTGAACGCGTATGAGGAATGCCTGCACCGGCCGACGCCGCTGGGGCTCACTCATTTCCAGGCGGTCGCACGGCTGGTTGCACTGAAGTCCGCTCCGGAAATCCGGATCGAGTTTCCGAAGGTCCTCGAGACGACCCAGGCGATGCACGCGGGCCGGTTCGAGGTTCTCAAAGGCCTCGCGGACGCGGCCGGCGGCGTCGAAGGGCTTGTGGCGCATCCGCTTTCCCCCTGCCGCGTGACCGAATTCAGTCCCATCGCCTCGAGGAATATCGAGGAGGCGCTGACGCAGATGATCGGGGCTGCCGAACGCCTGCTCGCGGCGCAGGCGGCCGCGGCCGCGCCGATCGCGATGCCGCCGGACCTGCCGGTGGCCGCGCAACTTGCGCTGGCCGCGTTCCTGGACCTCCTGGCCGAGGGAATTCCCGCCGGGTTCCCCGAACTGAGGAGGCGCCCCGACGCGCTCGAGGCGTGGAAGCGGCTCGACGCCCTCAACGCGCTGTTCCGGGAACGCGACGCGCTTCTCCAGGATCAGGATCGGACGTTCGAGCGGACTCTTTTCGAGCTGGACCTGAAGGAGCTGCAGGAGGCGTTCCTGACCTGGGGCACGTCCTGGGCGCCCATCCGCTGGTGGAAGCTCCGGCGCCACTGGGCCGCGATCCGGCGTTGCCTCAAGGGACCGGAACCGGGCGTCCGCGAAATGCTCGCTCACCTGCGCCACGCCGTCCGCGTCGCGGCGCTCAGCCGGGAACTCGACCGCGAGCAACCGTTCGTTGCCGAAACGCTCGGGGCGGCGGCGCGAGGGGCGGAGACCGATCCGGCCACGGTGCGAGGGCTCACCGACTTCGCCGCACGCTGGCAGGTGGCCGAGAACGCCTGGGCCCGGCTCGGCCAGAAGGTGTTCGCCCTGCCCGCGGCGCCCGCGGAGTGGAAGCGCCTCGCCGAGGATCTTCGCGCGGCCGTGGACGGATATCGAAAGTCGTTCGCGGCCGTCGCGGCCGGACTGGCCGTCGACGTGTCGATGGCGTTCGGCATCAGGGAGGGCGATCCGCTTCCCGCAAGCGCACGGGAGAATGCGCTCCGATGGCGCATGGCGCTGCCCGCACTTCGGCACTGGGCGCGTTTCGTGGCGGCGGAGAACAAGGTCCGATCGGCGGGACTCGCGCCGTTGTGCGAGGCCGTCCGGCGAGGGACTCTCATTCCCGAGTCGCTGGCGCCGGGCTACGAGCGCGCGTTCCTGCGCGCGTGGACGGAGCAGTCGCTGGAAACCCAGCCGCCGCTGCGGACGTTCCACGGCCGGACCCACGACTCGATCGTCGCCGATTTCCGCAAGTCCGACGCCGAGTTCATCGGGGCAAACGGCGCCGCAGTTTCGGCGCGGCTGGCGCAGAATCTCCCGCATGCGGGCGGCGGTGATGCGCCGGAGGACTCGGAAGTAGGAACGCTTCAAAGAGAGGCTCTCAAGCAACGTTCGCACATGGCGATCCGTAAACTGCTTCAGAAGATCCCGAATCTGCTGGATCGACTCAAGCCGTGCCTTCTCATGAGCCCGCTCTCCATCGCGCAGTACCTGCCGCCGTCCGGATCGAATTTCGACCTGGTCGTCTTCGACGAGGCGTCGCAGATTCCCACGCACGATGCCATCGGCGCCATCGCGCGAGGAAGCCGGGCGATCGTCGTCGGCGACAGCAAACAGCTTCCGCCGACGACGTTCTTCGAGAAGGTGGCGGGGCACGACGAGCACGACGACGAAGAAAGCGGCGAAGAAGTCACCCAGGACCTCCAGTCGATCCTCGACGAGTGCGTCGCTTCGGGCGTACCGGATCTGATGCTCCGCTGGCACTACCGCTCGCGCGACGAGCGGCTGATCGCGTTCAGCAACCACCACTACTACGACGGCGGCCTGCATACCTTCCCGGCCTCGCTGCTCGAGGGCCGGAACCTCGGCGTGCATTTCCGGAAACTCGCCGGCGTCTTCGAGCGCGGCAAGTCCCGCACCAATCCGGTCGAAGCGGACGCCGTCGCCGAGTGGGTTGTCGAAGCCCTCCTCGACCCGGAGCGCCGAACGCATTCCATCGGCGTCGTGACGTTCAACCAGCCCCAACAGATGCTCATCGAAGACAAGTTGGACGAGGCGCGGCGCCGCCATCCTGAGATCGACAAGTTCTTCTCGGCGGACGCGCCGGAGCCCGTCTTCGTCAAGAACCTCGAAAACGTTCAGGGCGACGAACGCGATCTGATCCTGTTCTCGACCACCTACGGCCTCGACGCCGAAGGTCGCTTCACGATGAATTTCGGCCCGCTGAACAAGCTCGGCGGCGAGCGCCGCCTGAACGTCGCGATCACCCGCGCCCGCGAGCAGTTGGTCGTGTTCACCTCGATGCGCGACGACGCGATCGACCTGTCCCGCACCTCCGCGCTGGGCGTGAAGCATCTGAAGGCCTTCCTCCACTACGCCGAGGTCGGCCCGCGGGCTCTCCGGCAGTTCGCCGCGCCGGTGGAGGGGGGCGAAGCCGAGTCGCCCTTCGAGGAGCACGTCGGCGACCGGCTGGAGGCGGCAGGGCACGCCGTCGACCGCCAGGTCGGGTGCTCCGGTTACCGGATCGACCTCGCCGTCAAAGACCCGGCCTCGCCGGGACGGTACGTGCTGGGCATCGAATGCGACGGTGCCTCGTATCACTCTGCGGCGACCGCCCGGGACCGGGACCGCCTGCGCCAGTCGGTCCTCGAAGACCTCGGATGGCGGATGCACCGCATCTGGTCGACGGACTGGTTCCACGACGCGGACGAGGAATTCCGAAGGCTGGAAGCGGCGATTCGTCTGGCGACAACCGACGGTCCGCCGGCTCCGCGGCCGGGCGCCAATTCCGAATCGTCCACGCCGGAAAAGGCAGAAGACGATTCACTGGAGCTGGAGGAACCGCCGCAGCCTCCCCCGACACTCCCGGTGTTGCCACCCTATTCGAGTTTTGCGACCCGCCAGGTCGGCTCAAAACGCGATCTGGCGCATTCGCGAACGGCCCCGAGCCTGGTCGTCGAAATCGTCACGCACGAAGGCCCCGTCCATCGGGACATCCTCGCGGAACGCCTCGCGGCGTGCTACGGGATCGACAGGCTCAGCCGAGGCGTCTCTGAGATGATCGACCGCCATATCAAGTCAGCCTCGGATCGCAAAGCCATTCGCTTCAAGGGGTCCTTCGCCTGGTGCACTTTTTCGAACAGTGACACCCCGACTGTGGCGCGAGGCCCCGCGTCCGACGGGGACGAACGAAAACCCGAACACATCGCGCCGGAAGAGTGGGCCTCGGCGTTGCTGATCGTGCTTAAGCGAGCGATCTCGGTGGACGCGGAGGACTGCATCCGCGAAGCCGCGCGTCTCTTCGGACTCGACAGATTGACCGATCGGGTTAAGAGCGCGGGGATGCCCGGGATCGATTGCCTGCTTAAGACCAAAGCATGCGAAATGCGCGATGGCAAGGTCGTGCTCGCGATCTGATCGGCGAGTTGCCGGTACGCCGACCAGAATCGTCCTTCCCCGTCGCTGTCCGTACTGCGGAGCCTGCTCTCGACGGGGAGCTGGCCCCTGCCGGGAGCAAGCGACGGGTACCTTCCCACTCACCCGCCGATGCAGATCCCGATCGCCGCAGCGATTTCGTCCAGTTCGACAGCCGAGAGCGCGCCGATCCTGCGCCGGAATCGGTCGAGGGAGAGCGACTTCACCTGGAACCCATCCGCAGCCACCTCCTTGTCGAGACGGTTTTCCGCGTTGGGGCGGACGTGCACGAGCCAGGGCGCGTCGGCGTAGCGCGGCTTCCAATCCGTCAGCGGCACGACGATCCGCAAGTTCAGCCGGGCGACGCTGGAGACGCTCATGACGACGGCGGGCCGGATCTTCGTCATCTCGTCGCCGACCTGGGGATCGAAATTGACCGACCAGATTTCGCCGCGCTGCGGCGCGGGCGGCTCAGGCGTCGGCGTCGTCATTCAGGTCCTTGTCACCGAACGCATCGAAATGGCGAAGAGATCCTCCGGGGCTGTAGTCCTGTTCCACGGCGACGGCGGCTTCGGCGAGGATTCGGTTGCGTTCCTGCGGTGGGAGCCTGAGAAGCTCGCGCGCCGTCGGGGGCTGCGGCCCCGAGATTCCGGAGCCGGCGGTAAGTTCCGTTGTCGCGCCTGGACAGAGTTGCGCGGCCCGATCGCGGGTCACCACTCCCTCCGCGAGAGCCCGCAAAGCCAGCTGGCGAAGCCTCGAGGGCTCTTCGTGCCCCTTGAATTCCACAGGCTCGGACTTCCTCCAGCCCCTCGCGCTCATCGTCGTAAAGATCCCACTCAGGTGCCTCCTTTCGATGATGCCCAGGTCCGCCGCGCGGTAGGCCCAGGCCTGCATGCTCAATCCGTACTTCCGCTTGAGCAGGGCCAGTTCGTCCAGGCTGATGCGTCTTCTTCGCGCCCCGAGCTCACGGCGGGCGACGGAAGCCGAAACGATGAAGGCTGCGGCGAAGCGGTGAGCCAGCTTCTCTTCCTCGGCGGCCGTGCTTCGCGCACAGGTCATGACGAGGTGCCCGAGTTCGTGCGCCAGATTGAAGCGCCTCCGATCGTCGGCCGCCCCTGAGCGGCTGATGACGACGGGGATCTTCTCGTTGGCCCATCCGGAGAGTCCATGAAACCCGGGGGCTTCCGATTCGCAGAAGACGACGATCCCGCCGTTTTCTTCAACCGACCCGGTGACGCTTTCGACGAAGTGGTCGTCCAGGCCCCATCGCTCGCGTACAAGCGCGGCCGCGGACTCCGCGCCTTCGAAATTCGTCACGCTGACCGGCTTCGGCATGCGAGGCCGGCTTCCCGGCTCCAGCTTCTCCTGCAGCCAGACCTGGGCCTCGACCGGGCCGAGGACGAGACTTTTGACGCGTTCCGCCTCGCGCGTGGGTAGCGTCGAGAGCTTTCGAAATGCCAGCCAGCGGATACTCACGGTCGGCTCCTGAAGAAGAGTCTCCGCTCGCGTTCCGATTGCCCTGGCGAGCTTCAGCAGCACGGTGGGCTTGGGTGTGCTGCCGCCGCGTTCGTACTTCGAGAGCCCTGCCTTCGTCAGCGGGGTTCCCAGGTCGCCCAGCCGGCGGACGACTTCATCAAGAGTCAGGCCTGCCGCGAGGCGTGTTTGCCGAAGCCTCTCGCCGATCATCCACTCACCTCTTTGTGTTGACTTCTTGTCGCATCACCTGCCGCTCGTCAACGTTGACAGGGTAACGATTCTCTCTATTTGTGTCAACAGACAAGACACCTTCTCTGACCATTGTTCCGCTCCACAGACCTGGCGGAAGCGTCACAGTCCGTGCGTTGCAGCGAATTGTTCGACGTGTCATCACGGTCTATAATGACCCCATGACCAACCTGCGCGCGGTCGTCAGGAACGGACGCCTGACCCTCGACCTGCCGACCACGCTCCCCGAAGGAACTACGCTCGACCTCGTCTTGGACGACGAGGACGACGATCCGACTCCGGCGGAGCGCAAGAAGGTCGATGCGGTGATCGCGAAGGGCTTGATATCCGCTGGAGTGGGCCGCCTCCGACGCGCGGACGAGCTGATCCGGGACCTTCGGGCGCGCCGGTGACCGCGCGCGTCCTCGTCTCGGCGGAGGCGAGCCGATAGGTTCCTCGGATCGAGATATGGTGGCGCAGGGGGAGGACGGCAGCACCGCACCTCCGCTTCTGGTCCGCGATCGACGTCCATGAGTTGCTAGGATGGCAACCATGCCTGCTGAACCAACGCAAATGCCGGAGCCAGCAAAGGAGCCGGGATTCAACATCAACCGGTTTGGAATGCTCTGCGTGGTCGTCGCCTTCGGTTTCATGGTGTTTGGCGTCCTCCAAGAAGGCCGGATCACATGGGACACGGGTTTCATGTCGCTAGTCCTGATTTGCCTCCTGGTCCAGTTCATGTGCGGAGAACGCGAGCGCCGGCAGAGGCGCGGGCCCCCGGCGCCAGGCTGACGGGAAGGCGTTGTGACACCGTGGTCGACCCGGTTCGTGAAGCAGAGTCTGACGGAGAACACAGGGAATGACGCCAGAATTGAAATCGCTGCTTGCGGAGGCGCATCGACGCCTTCATGTCTCTCGCTACGAGCGCCGCGGCGGCCAACCGGCCACGGAGGCGGCCCTCCATGCCTTCGAGTCGCAATTTGGAGCCATCCCTCCCGACTTCCGCTGGTACCTCAGCAACTGCGGCAGTGGCACGGTTGGTTCTGAACATGTGGACGGAATCGACAAGCTGTCGGAGACCCACCTGCGATTCCGACACGCGCGGGAGGACAATTCTTGGGAGGGCCAGGATTGCGTCTTCGTCTTCGGCACAGATGGAGGCGGGGGTTGGATGGGAATAGACACCGAATCAGGGCGCGTGGTTGTCATCTACGAGGACGGCGAGGTCGCGACCAAGGCCGCTTCCTTCCAGGAATTCCTGGTGAAGGGTCTTCTCGATGACGGAAAGCTACCCGCTGTGATTCCTGAAACCCGGTACGAGCCCCGCACGGGTTCGGATGATTGTGAGGCCCGAGGTCGAAAGCACGAGTGGTACAACGCGGATGGCCGCCACTCGGGGTGTTATCACTGCGCCACGGTTCGATTGGGTCAACTCTGGAAGAAGAAGTAGCCCGTCGACTCCGTCCTCACGCGTGGCTCTTCCTCTGCAACCACACCGACACCCCCACCAGCCCCATCGACGCCCCCAGCATCAGCGTCGCGAGCGCATTCACTTCCGGCGTCATTCCCGCGCGGCCCTGCATGGCGTAGATGTGGAGCGGGAGAGTGCGGAAGCCGCTTCCCCCGGCCGTGCAGAAGTAGGTGACGTAGAAATCGTCCAGCGACAAGGACAGGGACAGGCACGCGCCGGCGAGGACGGCGGGGGCGAGAAACGGGAGCGTGACGCGGAGGAAGGCCTGGGCGGGGGTGGCGCCGAGGTCGAGCGCCGCTTCCTCGAGGGACGGATCGAGGTCTTTGAGGCGGGCGCGGACGACGACCATGACGTAGGGGATCTGGAAGGCGACGTGGCCGGCGACGACGGCGGGGAGGGAGGAGAATTCGAGGCCGAGGGGGGCGAGGGCGGGGCGGAGGAAGCGTGCGAAGAGGACGAGGAGGCCGACGGCCATGACGATTTCGGGGACGAGGAGGGGGAGGTGGGCGAGGGCGTCGAGGGCGGGGGCGCGGCGGCGTTCGAGGGAGAGGGCGAGGGCGGTGCCGAGGGCGGTGGCGAGGGTGGCGGAGGCGAGGCCGACGGCGAGGGTGTTGCCGAGGGCGGGGCCGAGGGCGGGGTTTTCGAAGACGCGGGCGTACCAGGCGAGGGAGAAGCCGCCCCAGACGGTGGCGTGGCGGCTCGCGGTGAAGGAGTAGGCGGCGAGGACGGCGATGGGGGCCCAGAGGAACGCGAGGGCGGCGGCGGCGGGGAGGAATTTCAGGCGGCCCATGGCGCGTCCTTTCCGCCGCGCAGGCGCGGGACGAGCGCGGCGCCGACGGCGAGCATGAGGAGGACGGCGAGGGCGGCGCCGAAGGGCCAGTTGGGGCGGACTTTTCCGAGGAACTGGTCTTCGATGAGCGTGCCGAGCATGGGGACCTTGCCGCCGCCGAGGAGGCGCGGGACGACGAACTCGCCGAGGACGGGGACGAAGACGAGGAGCGAGCCCGCGGCGATGCCGGGGCGGCTCAGGGGAAGCGTGACGCGGCGGAAGGCCTGCCAGGGGGAGGCGCCGAGGTCGGCGGCGGCGTCGAGGAGGGCGGGGTCCTGTTTTTCGAGGGAGGCGTAGAGGGGGAGCACCATGAAGGGCAGGTATCCGTAGACGAGGCCGAGGAGGACGCCGGCGGCCGAGCCGAGGAGCGGGGTTTCGACGCCGCACGCGCGCAGGGCGCGGCCGAGCGGGGCTTCCGGGGAGAGGAGGATGAACCACGCGTAGGTGCGGACGAGGAAGTTGGTGAAGAAGGGCAGGACCACGAGGAAGAGGAGGGCATGGCGCCAGGCGCCGCGGGCGCGGGCGATGGTGAGGGCGAGGGGGTAGCCGATCGCGAGGCAGAGGGCGGTCGTCGCGGCGGCGAGCCAGGCGGAGTTCCAGACGGGGCCGCGCAGGATGACGCCTTCGAGCGCGCGGCGGTAGGCGTCGAGCGCCGGCGGCCAGTAGTCGAGCCCGGCGGGCGTTCGGCGGGCGAAGCTGATCACGGCGATGAGCGCGATGGGGAGCACAAAGAAGACGGCGAGCCACGCGGTAGCGGGCCAGGCGGCGCGCTTAATCACCGGAGACGAGCCTGAGATCGGCAGGCTCCCATCCGACGGCGACGCGCTCCCCCACCTGCGCGCGCGGCGCGTTCGGCGCGCGGACGAGGAGCGACTTTCCGGGCAGGAACGCGACGCGGTAGCGCGTGTCGCGGCCGCCGTAGGCGACGTCTTCGACGGTCGCGGGCCAACCGGGGACGCCTCCCCCACCCGTGCGAAGCTGGACGCGCTCCGGCCGCAGCGCGAACGTCACGCGCTGCCCCGCGCGCAGCCCGTCCGCGGCGAGCTCCACTTCCGCGCCGAGCCCGTCGAGCCGCGCGCGCGCGCCCGCGGCGCCGGCGGACACGACTTCCCCTTCCAGAAAATTGCTCTCCCCCAGGAAATCCGCCACGAACCGCGTCGCGGGGCGCTCGTAGAGTTCGGCGGGCGTGCCCTGCTGCGCGACGCGGCCGCGGTGCATGACGGCGAGGCGGTCGGAGAGGGTGAGGGCTTCCTCCTGGTCGTGGGTGACGTGGATGAATGTGAGGCCGAGTTTTTTCTGAAGGGCGCGCAGCTCGAGCTGCATGTCCTTGCGCAGCTTGAGGTCGAGCGCGCCGAGCGGCTCGTCGAGGAGCAGGACCGCGGGGCGCGTCACGAGCGCGCGCGCGAGCGCGACGCGCTGCTGCTGGCCGCCGGAGAGCTGGTTCGGGCGGCGCGCGGCGACGGCGTTCAGCTGGACCATGTCGAGGGCGTCGCGGACGCGCACCGCGATGTCCGCCGGGCGCACGCCGGCGATTTCGAGGCCGAAGGCGACGTTGCGTTCGACGGTGAGGTGGGGGAAGAGGGCGTAGTTCTGGAAGACCAGGTTGACGTCGCGGCGCTGCGGGGGGACTTCGTTCGCGCGCGTGCCGTTGATGCGGAGTTCGCCGGAGTCGGGGGTGGCGAAGCCGGCGATCAGGCGGAGGGTAGTGGTTTTGCCGCAACCGCTCGGGCCGAGGAGGGAAAAGAACTCGCCTCGGCGGACGGAGAGCGAGACGCGGTCCACGACGGGGGTGGGACCGAAATGTTTGGATACATCGAGGAGTTCGACGGCGAAGTCGGGCAGTTGTTTTCTTCCTGAAGAGGGCCGCGATTATAGCGAGAGGCCTTCCGAAGTCCTCAAAGCCCCATCGCCTTTGATCCTCTTTTATCGCTTTTCCAAAGTCTTTCTTATCGCCTTTCATCGCCTTTGAAATCTTCCAATTCAAGAACCCGTGTCTAGTCAGGAACGGCCGAATTCCAGGCGATGAACGTCGATAGGAAAGGCCTTGGAAAAGCGATAAAAGAGGATCAAAGGCGATGTCTTCTATCGCCGGCCTGAAGAATTCCGGATTCCTCCTGTAAGGCCCCTTCCACCTTCCGTCTCTAGAGTGAAGTCCCGAGGACAAATGGCCCAGACGGACCGAGAAACCCAGGACACGGACCTCGTCAGGCGGCACCTGGCCGGCGACCGCACGGCCATCGCACGCCTGATCGAGATCCACGAAGGACCCCTTCTCCGGTTCGCCCGCGCCCGCCTCGGCGATGAATCCCTCGCGCAGGACGCCGTCCAGGAGACGTTTCTCCGGTTCCTGCGCGAAGGAGCCCGGATGAGGGACGTGAAGGCGCTGTTCCCCTGGTTCCTGCAGGTCGCCCGGCGCGTGTGCCTCGACCTGCAGCGCAAGGAGGGCTCGATGGAACGGAAACACGAGGGAGCGCGGCGCGAGGCGGCGGGGCCGGCGGTCGCGGCGCCCGACGAGGCGCTCATGAGCGGCGAGTCGAACGAGCGGGTGCGGGAAGCGGTCGCGCGCCTGCCCGAGGCGCAGCGCGAGGTGCTGCGGCTCAAGCTGTGGGAAGGATTGACGTACCGGGAGATCGGGACTCGGCTGGGGATGACGTTGACGAACGTGAGCTATCACCTGGGGCAGGCGGTCCGGGCCGTGGCCGGGCAGCTTCGCTCGCAGGGGATCGTGGGCTAAAGGAGAAGAAGTCATGACGCGCAAAGAGATCGAAGAAAAGCTGCTCGACTACGCCGTGGGCGAGGTGACGGAAGCGGAGCGCGCGGAGATCGAGGCGGCGCTGGCGGCGGACGCGGTGCTGAGAGCGAAGCTGGAGGAGCTGCGCGAGACGGTCGGCGTGATCTCCGCGGCCGGCGGCACAGGCGGCGGGAAGCTGTCGCCGGAGCGGCGCGAGGCGCTGATGACGGCGGCGGTGCAGGCGGCGCTTCCGGCACCGAAACGGAGCGGATGGGCGCGGCCGATGGGGATCGCTGCGGCGGGGCTGCTCGCCGTGGCGGGGACGTGGGTGATGCTTCCCAGCATGTCGAAAACGAGGGAGTCCGCGGGCGGCGGATCGATCGAGACCGCTACGACCGAGCGGATATCCGGCGCGGAACGGGATCGCGAGAAATACCGGTATGACCAGGAAAGGGGACGCTGGGAACCCCTGATGACGAAGAACCCCAAGCAGTATCTCGCGGATCCATCGGCCCCGGCTCCGAATGGACAACTCGCCCTGGATCCGGCGGGCCGCTCCGACAGAAATCTCCGGAGGGCCAACGCCCCCGTCGCCGAGGTCGAACTTGCCGTCGGCGAGGTTTCCGAGGCCTGGAACTCCGAGGAATACGCACACCTGGTCGACAATCCGTTCTTCCGCGTCGGCGACCAGCCGCTGTCGACCTTCTCCATCGACGTGGACACCGCCTCCTACGCGAACGTCCGCCGCTTCCTCAGCCAGAACGCTCTTCCTCCGACCGGCGCGGTGCGGATCGAGGAGCTGGTGAATTACTTCCACTATGAGTATGCCCAGCCGGCGGGGGACGCGCCGTTCTCGACGGCGCTGGAGGTGCACGCGTGCCCGTGGAATCCGAAGCACCGGCTTGTGCGGATCGGGCTGCAGGGGAAGGAGATCAAGGTCGAGGACGCGCCTTCCACGAACCTGGTGTTCCTGATCGACGTATCGGGGTCGATGAACAATCCGAACAAGCTGCCGCTGGTGAAATCGGCGCTGAAGCTGCTGGTGGACCGGATGACGGAGAACGACCGGGTGGCGCTGGTGGTTTATGCGGGGGCGAGCGGGCTGGCGCTGCCGGCGACGAACGGTCTGGAGAAGCAGAAGATCGTGGACGCACTCGACAAGCTGAGGCCGGGCGGAGGCACGAACGGGAGCGCGGGGATCCAGCTCGCGTACCAGATCGCGGTGGAGAACTTCATCAAGGGCGGCGTGAACCGCGTGATCCTGTGCACGGACGGCGATTTCAATATCGGGCAGTCGAGCGAAGCCGAGCTGGTGACGCTGATCGAGGAGAAGCGGAAAACGGGCGTGTTCCTCTCGGTGCTCGGGTTCGGGGGCGGGAACTATGCCGACGCGCGGATGCAGTCGCTGGCGGACAAGGGGAATGGGAACGCGGCGTACATCGACACTCTGAAGGAAGCGAAGAAGGTGCTGGTCGAGCAGGCGGCGGGGACGCTGATCACGATCGCCAAGGACGTGAAGATCCAGGTGGAGTTCAACCCGTCGAAGGTCGCGGGATACCGGCTGATCGGGTATGAGAACCGCGTGATGGCGGCGAAGGACTTCAACGACGACACGAAGGACGCGGGCGAGATCGGCGCGGGGCACCAGGTGACGGCGCTCTATGAGATCGTGCCGGCGGGCGCAGAGGTGCCGGGCGGGACGACGGATCCGCTCAAGTACCAGAAGCCGCCCGAGGTGCCCGCGAACCCGTCGAACGAGCTCTTGACGGTGAAGCTGCGCTGGAAGAAGCCGGACGGGGACGTGAGCGACAAGATCGAGGTGCCGCTCGCCGACCCGGGCGAGGACAGGATCGGCGCTTCGGACGAGTTCGAATTCGCCGCCTCCGTCGCGGCCTTCGGGATGCTCCTCCGCAAGTCGGAGCACGCGGGGCAGGCGACGTGGGGGCTCGTGCAGGAGCTGGCGACGGGCGGGCTGGGCGACGACAAGGGCGGGTATCGCGCGGAGTTCGTGGAGATGATCAGGAAGGCGAGAGCGATGGCGGAGAGGAAATAGGCGGGAGAGAGGACGGGAGGCTGGGAACTTCGGACCGCGGTTTCGTTCCTCGTTTCTCGTTTCGTGGGGCGCGCGGCTACGAATGAGAATCACGGAGCGATGAGAGGCCGCCCCTCGCGTCATTGACGCGGGGCGGTACTTCAGGGACTCCCTGGCAGATCCGACAGCTCAAGTCCGAGAGCGGCGCGAAGCCCCTCGTCGACCTGTGCCAGCAGCCCGGGCGGAAGTTCACCCATCTCCTTCCCGACCTTCTGTCGATCGATGGTCGTGACCTGGTGACACAGCGCGAACGACTCCGCGTTCAATCCGGCTGTTCCACGGGGAATCCGAACGGAAGATATCCCCCTGCGTCCCTGCTTTGACGACGTGGAGATGGGGACCATGATCAAGGAGCGCCACCCGGGTGCCTGGTTGAAGGCATCATGGGACACGAGTATCGCCGGACGAGTGCCCCGCTGTTCGGAACCTGAGCGGGGCTCGAACTTCGCGAGAAAGACGTCGCCTCGCTTCATCATTCCTCTTCGTCAAGCCGGCGCAGTTCATCGATGGCGGCGTTCTCCAGGGCCGGATCCAGATCCTGATTCGTCCCTGCACACGCGGCCGCGTACTCTGCAAGTTGGCGATGAACTTCCGCCCGTCTCGCGGCCTTGAGCCAATCCGCGATGGCCTGGCGGGCCAGTTGCGTGGCGGGCCGGTCGGAGCGCTCCGCTTCGGCGCGAAGAGCGGCGTAGATTGAATCCGGCAGAGGGATGTGAAGGTTCTTCATTTCTTGACTCGATTCTGTGACATGAGTTCTGCCATGATTCTAGGATAAAATTCCATACCTGGCAATCGACGACAGGATCTCCCAGACGGTTTCAACGCCGATCCGACTCATGATCCCAACCTACCGCGTGCCAGTATGCGGCCCCTTCGGGGACGTCTGCCCCCCAGCCGCAGTACCCGTCGTTGACGCGGATTTCTCGGCCGCCTTCATGCCCGCCGCCAGATCCTGCAGGTGCCGCGCGCAGGAGCGGTCGTGCGCGGCGTGCTGGCGTTTGAGAGCCGCGCGGCGCGCGTCGTCGCGCCACGCCATCAGGTCCTCACGATCGGTCGTGTTCATGCCTCCCTTATACCACTGTTGGCCTCCGGATTTCGGACGAGGTTACGATACGGCCTCCACCGCTTCCCGGAGCCGCCCATGGACCTGCGCAACCTCGCCTCCGACCTGCCGCCCCGCGTGCCCAATGAGATCTTCGAGCCGCTCCTCGCCGGCCGCGGATTCCGCCTCGAGCGCATCGTCTCGACGGGACAGATCACGCCGCCCGGAACGTGGTTCGACCAGGACGAGGAGGAGTGGGTCCTGCTCCTCGCGGGCGCGGCCCGGCTGAAATTCGAAGGAGACGCGTACGACGTCGCGCTCAAGCCCGGCGACGCGCTCCTCATTCCCGCCCACCGGCGGCACCGCGTGGAGTGGACCGACACCGCGACGGCGACGGTGTGGATCGCGGTTTACTTTTCGAGGTGATACAGAAGGTTGAGATGCTGATCGAAATACTCAGCCTTGCGAGAAACCGACGCTTTCCTTTTCCCCTTACCTTTCCCTTTACCTGCCGTTGGACCCTGGTCAAAACGAGGGAAAGGTAAAGGGGAAGGTAAAGGTAAAGGGAAGGGCCCGGCCGACAGTCCGCGACGGGATCATCCCTCCGTCATAGAATCCCCCCCATGCCCGACCCCTCCACCGCCGAACTCTGGGGCAAAACCATCTCCGCCGCCGTGGTCCCGGTGGTCATGATCTCCGCCTGCGGCCTCCTCTGTCTCGGCTTCTACAACCGCCTCACCGCCATCCTCGCCCGCATGCGCGCCCTCGCGCGCGAAACGCTCGAGGACCAGGAATCCCTGATCCCCCGCAAGACCATGGGCGACACGCAGAAATTCGAGGCGCGCCGGGCCCGCCGCACCGCCGCGGGACGCCAGCAGCAGGCCGACCAGCTCCTCCGCCGCGCTCACCTCATGCGCCGCGCCATCCTCTGCCTCCTCGTCGCCGTCGCCGCCCTCGTCCTCGCCTCCCTCTGCATCGGCGCCGGCGTCCTCGCCCCCGCCGCCCTCTACGCCGCCGCCGCCCTGTTCGCCACCGGCCTCGCCTGCATCTTCGCGGGCATCGTCACCGCGATCGCGGAGCTCGGAGTCGCCCTCCAGTCCGTCACCCAGGAACATGAACTCGTCGGTTCGCTCGCGAAGGAGCTCGAGGAAGCGGAGCACGAGGCGACGCAGGGAGAGAACAGGGACGGGGCGTAGGCGGATGAAGTACCATCGGAGGCCTATGCGCCGATGGGCCATCGTTCCGGTCGTTCTGCTCGCGGCCTGCGGGCGCAAACCTGCTCCGACGCCGCCGGCCGCTTCGCCCGCGCCGCAGACCGAAGGCGTGGCGTTGATCGAGATCTTCGAGGAGAACTTCGACTCCCTCGACAGCCCGCTTTCCGTCCAGGACATGCTCTCCTCGGACGGCGTGGTGGACGCCGGGGAGGTCCTTCGCCTGGATTCGAGACTGGTGCGGGAGGAGGAACGCGGGGATCTGAGAGTGCTCCGGCTCGAGGGGAAGCTCGAGGAGGTCGCGCTCGCGGTACTCATGCGGCAGGAGTATTCGGGGAAGGGTCGCGCGGGCGGGCGGCGGCGCTTTTTCCTCGGCGGCGGCACGCTCGCGCTCAAGGCTCCGGCGCTGCCGGGCGACAAAGTGGGCGGCGGAATCCGGAGTTCGCTCGGCACGGTTCTTTCGCGCATCCATCTCTGGCCCGGCGACCTCGCGCTCCGGCGCGAGGGAGCGGATGTCGTCCTGGTGCTGAGCGGGAAAGAGACCCGCCTCGCGCCCGGCCAGGAAATCGCCCTTCCGGAAATCTCGCACAAGGCGTCCGTCATCGAGGAATTTCCGGACGACGGCTCGGGGGTCGGCGTCGAGTCCCGGCCGGGCATCCGCCGCCTCGATCTCGGCGTCCGCGAATTCCGCTCCCGACTCACGATCCGCCACCTGGGCCTGCGAACACGCGAGGTGACGCCGTGATCGCCGCGTGCGCGCTCCTGTTCGCCCTCCTCAACGCCGACGAGGTCTATCTCGAAATGGCCGACGACGACCTCACCATCCTGTGGAAGTCGCCGCATTTCGAAGTGCGCGTCCTGGCCACCGCGCTGACGCCGGCGAATCTCTCCGCGTACGAGCGCTACGCGAAAGAGACGGCGGAAGGGGCCGAAACCGCCCGCGACGCTTTCTTCGGCGAGATGGGCTACCCGGTTCCCGGATGCCTCGCCGATGCGCTCGGGGATTCGCCGAAGCGGCGGCAGGTGATCCTCATCCAGTCGCTGGAAGGCGAGCTGGGCCACGCCGCCGCCGAGGTGGTTTACGCGAAGGTCGGGGAAACGAACGTCCCGGCCATCCGCCGCATCGCCGTGAACATCGAACACCCGGATTACCTGAAGAAGTACGGGGCGATTCCCGCCGAAGTCGCGACGCACGAGCTCTTCCATGTCGCGCAGTTCGCCTACGACTGGCGCGAGAGCGGATGGCTGATGGAGGCGACGGCGACCGCGATGACCGACCAGGGAAATCCCGAATTCGCGGGGAAACCGAATTGCGGCGTCGCGAGCCGCGCGCCCGTCTGGTACAAGCAGCCGGAGAAATCGCTGTTCCACAATCCGAAGACCGACAACCACCACGCCTACGCGGCGGGCCTCTTCTTCGAACACCTCATCGAGCGGCACGGGCGCGACGTCATGCGGGGAATCTGGGAGCGGTGCGCCGCGGTGCGCGGAGACAACTCGCTCGAGGCCATCGACACCGAGCTGCGCGCGCGAGGATCTTCACTGGAAGAGGCGTTCCACGAGTTCGCGGCCGCGGTTCCGCGCAGGAAATTCGCCGCTGAATACGAACCCGTGCTCGCGACGCTGCCGCTCGCCGCCGAGTCGGAGAAGTTTCCGCCTCCGTGGCGGTCCGTGGAGGGCGCGCTCGAGCCCCGGAAGCGGACGCTCGCGCCGCTCTCCAGCTTCTACCTGAGCTGCACGCCCGCCGCCCCGTTCGAAGGTGGCCCGTTGACGGCGCTCGCGGGCTTCTCCCCGGACATCCGCTTCTCGCTCCTCGTGCGCCACGCCGACGGATCGTGGTCCCCCGGAAACCTCACGAGCCAGCCGTTCGAGCCTGGAGACCTGGAGGCGGTGCTGGTCGTCGTGAACACGCACCGCAGCGAGACTCGCGAAGCCGCCTTCGCCCTGTTCTTCGATCCGCCGCCTGCGGTGAAGCGGGTGCAGGTGACGCTGAAGGGCGCGACGGTCTACGAAGCGGAGCTGACCGCGACGGGATGGCGGCGAACGAGCCCGGAGGAGCCGCTTCCGGTGAAACGCGACGATCCCGTCGTCGTCGTCGCGGAGACGACGCGGCGGGCGAGAGGCATGGTGCTCGCGCTCGAGAAAGGCCCGCTTCCGATGAAATCCGTGAGCGCGGACGGACGGCGGTGGATGGTTTCGATTCCCCCCGTCGACCTCGCGGTGGCTCTTTCGGAGCGGCTCTGGCTGTCACTTCCGTTCCGCGCCGAATCGCTCGACGCCGACGCGCTGACGTCCGTTTCGCCGAGGGCCGCCGGCGGCCGCTTCGTGCTCGACGGCCTGGAGGGGGGAACGGACTGCGCGCACGGACTGCTGCTCAGGCATGAGGACGCGCGGCTCGCGCCGGGGACCGAGTGCCTCTGCCACCGGGTTCCGCCGGGCGACGGCGAATTCGTGGCGGCGCGGTGCGAGGGGAAATTCGTGAGGCAGGCGACGTTCGCGGGGGAGACGGGGCTGCCGGAGGAGACGGCGCCGCCGGCGGGGGTCCGGGTGCGCCGGGGGGCCGAGGGGGGGCACTGGGACGCCGCGATCGTTCACGACGAGAAGACCGGGATGTTCCTGTGGTCGTTGAGCGTGGAGATGGGCGAGGTGTACGTCGTGAATCTGACCGCCTCGGTTCCCGCCCCCCCCGGCGAGACGGATCTGGCCGCGAGGGCGCGGGAGCTTGGCCTCGCCACCGATCCTTCCACGCGTCTCTACGCGACCGGTCCGGCGCCCTGGGAAAACGTGAGCCACGTCGGAACTTCGGGAACGGGTCAGGCGGGCGTGACGTCCGGGCACACGGGCACGATCCGGTTCACCCGGTTCGGCCCGCGGGTCTTCGAAGGTCACCTGAAAGCTCCCTTCGTCGTGAATCACACGCACATCGACGGCGAGACCAGCCGCGTCGAGGTGAAAGCGCAGGGATCGATCGAAATCTGTTTCCGCGTGAACGCGACGCGGCGGATCGAATCGACGGGCGCGCTGGAGAAGCGGATCCGGGAAGCGGTGGCTGCGGAACGGAGGAAGAAGGAGGAGGTCCTGGAAGCCATGGTGCAGGTGGACCGCGACCGCGCCGCCGCCCTGCGCGCGGAAGTCGGAAGGATCAGGTCCGGCGGCGACGGCGATCTCGAAGCCGCGCGGCGCGCGGAATCCGAATTCTGGAGCGAGTCGTCGGCGCGGCAGTCGGAGGCGAAGCGGGCGCGGGACGAGTCGCTCAAGGTGATGCGACTGGAGCTCGAGGAAGGGTTCTGGAGGGAATCGCTGAAGAAGGCGCCGGTGGCGCCTTTCGAGGTGGGGCCCTGAGAGTCACCCATGATCGGGGATCACCGATGCCCTCCGTCACCCTGCGTCCCATCGCGACTCACAACTGGCGGGAGTGCATCCGCCTGAATGCGGGGGACGACGGGCGCTTTGTGGCGCCGAACGTCGTGTCTCTGGCGCAGGCCTGGTCCGAGCCGGGGCACGTCCCGCGGGCGATCTACTCGGACGAGATCATGGTTGGCTTCGTGATGTGGCAGCACGATGTGCCCGAGGACGCGTGGGTGATCGTGCGGCTCATGACGGATCTGTCGAAGAGGCGGATGGGCTACGCGCGTGCGGCGACGCGGATTGCGATCGCGGAAATGAAGGCCTCCGCGCCGGACCGGAGGATTCTGCTGAGTCTCGTGCCGGGAAACGACGATGCGGCACGCCTGTACGAGTCGATCGGGTTCCGGCCGACGGGCGAAGTCATCGACGGAGAAGCCGTCTACATGCTCGACAGGTCGCGGTCCGCGGATGATCGATAGGCGTCCTCACGCGCGGTCTCCGGGCGGGTTCTGTTGTTTCCCGACCTCCCCCGGTCCGGTACCATCCGGAACATGACCCGCTCCGATTGCCCGAAATGCGGCGCGACGATGGAGCCGGCGATGATCGGCGCGCACCTGAAGGACAAGGTGCTCCGGTGCGCTCACTGCGGGCACACGGTAGACGTCCCGGACGAGCACGAGGTGCGCCGCGTCGAGGAGCGCTCGCTCGGGGGCGGCCGGTTCGAACGCCTCGAGACGATCGAGCGGCGCCGCGACCTGCACGGCGCGACGGCAGCCGCGTCCCTCACTCCCCTTCCCCCGGAAATCACCAGACTGCTCGACACCGTCGGCGGGAAACTGCAGGTCGTGGGCCCGGACGGCAGGTCCGTGGAGCTGCCCGAGGGCATGAAACTCGACCGCGTGCAGATCGTGCAGGGAGACAACGGCGGGCTCACCGGCCTCGTGGGGCCCGACGGCCGCACGATCCCCCTTCCCCCGGGCTGGAAACCGGACGAGATCCATTTCCTCCAGGGATTCCCGCCGGGAAGCGGGGTGCCGATGGCGGATCTGTCGAGCATTCCCTGGGGGGACGGCAAGACGCACGATCTGGTCAGGATCGTCCGGCGTGAGTCTGTCTTCACCGCCGGAGGAAACCCGTCGGCGCCTGCCGGCCCGGAGATCAAGCTCGTGATCACCGGCAGCAGCGCCGTCGTCGTTCTATTCGTCGTATTCGTCGTGCTGGTCTCACTGATCGCCCTGGTCAGGATGCTGTAGGAGGAGCCAGGTCCGCCGAACGCCGAACTCCGAACGCAGAACGCCGAACTCCGAACCCGCCCGACCGTCCACGCTTCTACTTGATCGTCTCAAACCCGTTCGCGCCGATCACGTTGTACCCGCCGTCCTTGTTGTCCTCAGAAAAGCCGTCGTAGGCGTTCCGGGCGAGATAGATCCGAAGCGTCTGTCCCTCGGACGGAATCCCGCGGTGGCCGTTCGTGCCAGGGGGAGGATCCCCGGCGCCGACCCACTCGCGCGTCCAGTAGCGGGCGTAAACGAGTCCGCCCTTTTCCAGCCCCTCCCCTTTTTCGACCTCGTCGATCGCGACTTCCGCGACCCAGTACGTCGTCCGCCACTTCGCGTCCTTCACCTGCCGGCTGTAGATCGCCGACACCTTTCCTTTCACGATGTGCGTCGCCGTGTCCTTCAGCTTCTGCGCAGACATGTCGACTTTTTCAGCAGTGAGGGGGGCGACGGCCAACAGGCTCAAGGCGACGAGGCCGATCAGCGAGCGGATGCGCATGGCCGGTTTCCTTTCGGATTCTGGGGTGTGCGGGGTTGGACGCGGCCGCGCGCGGGAAGTTCCACATATAAGAGCCGCCGATCATGACGGCCGCGAAGCGGCCCCCGTTCCCATTCCCCCGCCCGCGCCCGCGCCCGGTCGTTCACTTCGGCGAAACGGGAGCACATTTCGGATCGAGGGGCCGGGGAACGGGGCCGCTTCGCGGCAGTTGCTCCCCATGGGAAGCAGTGGTAGCGTGCTTCACCTGCTTCATGATCGAACCCCTTGACTACGGCGCGGTCGGCCTCATCTCCGGCCTCGAAGTCCACCAGCAGCTGCTCACGCGGCGGAAACTCTTCTGCCGGTGCCCTGCGGGCCTGTACACGCGCACGCACGACGGCGAGGTGCTGCGGCACATGCGGCCGACGCTGTCGGAGCTGGGGGTGTACGACGGCACGGCGCTCATGGAGTTCAAGACGAAGAAGGAGATCGTCTACCTCCTGAATCACGACAACGTGTGCACGTACGAGATGGACGACACGCCGCCGTTCCTGGTGGACCAGGAGGCGATCGACGTGTCGATCGAGCTCTGCCTGCTCATGCACATGGACGTGATCGACGAGGTGCATTTCGCGCGCAAGCAGTACCTCGACGGGAGCATCCCGACGGGGTTCCAGCGGACGGCGATCGTCGGTGTCAACGGCTGGCTGCCGTTCCGCGGGCGGCGGCTGACGGTCACGCACGTTTCGGTCGAGGAGGACTCCTCGCGCGAAGTCATGAGCAAGGGGCACCGGATCGTGTTCCGGACGGACCGGCTGGGGATGCCGCTCACGGAAACCGTCACGGGCGCGGAGCTGAAATCGCCCGAGGAAGTCCGCGACGCGATCCTGCTCGCGGGGCTCGTATCGCGCTCGACGCGCCGCGTGCGCACGGGAATCGGCGCCGGGCGCGAGGACGTGAACGTGAGCGTGCGGGGCGGCGACCGCGTCGAGATCAAGGGCGTGTCGAAGGCCGTTTACGCCGTGAAGCTGGTGCACAACGAGGCCGTGCGCCAGGTCAACCTCCTGAAGATCGCGGCCGACTTGCGCGGGCGCGGCATCGTCGCCGACGCGGACGTGAAGATGCACGAGGCCGACGTGACGGATCTCTTCGCAGGGACGGAAGCGGGGATCGCGCGGCGCGCGGCGGCTTCGGGCGGGCGCGTGTGGGCGGTGCGCGTCGAGGGAGTTGCCGGGCTTTCGAAGCACCCGACGCAGCCGGGGCTCGACTTCCTTCACGAGCTTGAAGGGCGCATCAGGATCATCGCCTGCCTCGACGAGCCGCCGGTCGTGTCCGACGCGGACCGCTTCCCCGAATTCCCGGGCCGTGACGCGGTGCGTCAAAAGGTGGGCGCGCGGACGGGGGCGGGGGCGAACGACGAGGTGTTCCTCGTGTGGGGGCCGGAAGCGGACTGCCGGACGGCGGCGGAGGAGATCCGGCTACGGTTCGTGGACGCGGCGCTGGGGGTGCCGAAGGAGACGCGGAAGTCGCTCGTGAGCGGGCTGACGACCTTCGAGCGGATCCTGCCGGGGGCGGATCGCATGTATCCCGACACGGACTCGCCGCCGACGCGCGTGACGGCCGATCGGGTCGGGCAGCTGCGCGCGGGGCTCGCGCCGGCGCCGTGGGAGCGGGCGGAGAGGTACGGCGTGTGGGGCGTCCCCGCGGAGACGACCGACTTCCTGATCCGGCGCGGTGGCGCGGCGATCGTGGACGAGGTCGTGAAGAAGACGGGCGCGGCGGGGCGCACGGTCGCGGTGGAGGTGGGCCAGGGCGCGCGGGCGCTCCGGCGCGCGGGCGTTCCGGTCGAGCGGCTGGGCGCCGCCGAGTGGACGGCGATCTTCGACCTCTACACGGACGCGCGGCTGCCGCGCGAGTGGATCCGGCCGGTGGCGGCGGCGGTGGCGCGCAACCCGGGGCTCAAGCCGGCGACGGCGGCCTCCGCGCTCGGCGTTGACCTGAAACCGGCGGCGGCGTGGCAGGAAGCCCTCGGAGCGCAGCCGGACGGGAAGTACGAAGTGCGCGCCGGCGACGGGCCCGAGAGGCGGCAGCGCTTCATGATCGGCCGCGCGCGGAAGGTCGTCGGCGGAACGGCGCCCGCGCGGGAAGTCGCCGAGCACGTGCGCCGCAGCGGGTCCCCCGTGAAGGTGCGGCCATGACCGCCCCCGAAGACCGCAGCGACCGCTTCCAGGGCTATCGCGGCCCCGCCCGCGCCGTGCTCGAGAAGTTCGGCATCGGCGTGTGGAGCGACGCGGAAATCGAAAACGACGCGGGGTCGGTGTTCCGCGGAGTGATCCTGCCGCGGAGCGAGACGTTCGACGACCTGCACCTCGTGGTGAAGATGTGGAACGGCTACAACGTCGGGATCGCGGCGTCGCGCGTGAAGACGGCGCGCGAGATCGGGTACCGCAAGGCGTCGTACAAGATCCCCGAGAAGGAGTTCCCGCGCGACGGCGCGAAAAAGAACGTCACGCTGCTCGGCACCGGCGGCACGATCGCGAGCCGGCTGGACTACCGCACCGGCGCCGTCATCCCCGCGTTCACGCCGGGTGAACTCTACGGCGCGGTCCCCGAGCTCGCTGACATCGCCAACCTCACGACGCACAAGCTCTTCGGCGTGTTCAGCGAGAACATGGGCCCGACCCACTACGTGGCGCTCGCGAAGGCGATCGGCGAGGAGATCGCGAAGGGCGCCGCGGGCATCGTCATCGGGCACGGCACCGACACGATGCACCACACCGGCGCCATCCTGTCCTTCATGGTGCAGAACTCCCCCGTCCCCATCGTCCTCGTCGGCAGCCAGCGCTCCTCCGACCGCCCTTCGAGCGACGCCGCGCTCAACCTCATGAGCGCCGTGCGGACCGCCGCCGAGTGCGACATCGCCGAAGTCATGCTCTGCATGTTCGGCCCCACCTCCGACCGCTACAACCTCCTCCACCGCGGCACCCGCTGCCGCAAGATGCACTCGAGCTACCGCAGCACCTTCCGCTCCATCGGCACCACCCCGCTCGCGATGGTCAACCCCTTCCCCAAAGAAAACGAGGCGTTCTTCACCTACCTGCGCCGCGACACGATCAAACGCGACCATTCGCGCGTGCCTGTCATCAACACGGCCTTCGAAGAGCGCGTCACGATCCAGTACTACTACCCGAACATGAATCCGGACATCGTGGACGCGCTGTCCGAAAAGGGATATCGCGGACTCGTGATCGCGGGCACGGGCCTGGGCCACGTGAACAAGCCGCTCTATCCCGCGCTGCGGCGCGCGATCGAGCGCGGCATGACGGTCGTGATGACGGTCCAGACGATCTGGGGCTACGCGCAGATGTACGTCTACGACACGGGGCGCGACCTGCTCGACCTCGGCGTCATTCCGCTCGACAACATGCTGCCGGAAGCGGCCTACATGAAGCTCTGCTGGGTGCTCGGGCAGGAGACGGACCCGACGCGCATCCGCGAGCGCCTGACGACGCCTGTGAACCACGAGATCACGCCGCGCGAGCCGCACAACGGGTACCTTGTGATGCAGGGCGGCCTGCCCGAGGTGGAGGAGTTCGTGAGGAAGCAGTGGAAGTAGCGTCCGTCGCACGGAACGAGAAACGAGTAACGAGAAACGAGGAACGATGTTTCGAGACGCCGACCACCTTCTGAAACACCTCGCCCTTGGCCGCATCCGCATGGTGGACCTCCAGTTCTGCGACCTCTTCGGCGGCTGGCACCACCTCCAGCTCCCCGCCGCGCACGTCGACGCCGAATTCCTGCGCCGCGGCGAGTCGTTCGACGGCTCGAGCGTGCCGGGCTACGCGCGGCTCGAGGCCGGCGACATGTCCCTCCGCCCCGACCCCACGACCGCCTTCGAGGACCCGTTCTGCGAAATCCCGACCGTGTCGATGCTGTGCAGTATCGTGGAAGCGGATTCGGGGGCGCCGTGCCCGCGCGACCCGCGGGGGATCTGCCTGCGGGCGGAGGAGTATCTGAAGAAGTCGGGCTTCGGCACGCACAGCATCTGGGGGCCGGAGCTGGAGTTCTACGTTTTCGATTCCGTGAAGCGCGGAAGCGGCCAGAATTACGCGCACTACCGCGTCGACTCCGACGAGGCCGGCTGGGACGGCGACGAGCCGGACCGCCGCGACCTGGGCCACGGCCTGCGCCCCGGCGGCGGCTACCACGCCTGCCCGCCGCTCGACCGTTCCGCCGACCTCCGCGCCGAGGCGTGCGACATCCTGGAGCAGATCGGCGTCCCCATCCGCTACCACCACCACGAAGTCGGGGCCCCCGGTCAGAGCGAAATCGAGCCCGCCATGGGCCCGATGCTCCGCATGGGCGATGCGATCATGCTCATCAAGTACGTCGTCCGCCGCGTCGCCGACCGCCGCGGAAAATCGGCGACGTTCATGCCGAAGCCGCTGTACGGCGAGGCGGGAAGCGGCCTGCATTTCCACCAGCACTTCTTCAAGGGCACGGAGCCGGTGTTTTACGACGCGAAAGGCTACGCGGGGCTCTCGAAGCTCGCGCTCTCCTACACGGCGGGCCTTCTGACGCACGGCCGCTCGCTGCTCGCGCTCGCCAGCGCCTCGACCAACAGCTACAAGCGCCTCGTCCCAGGCTTCGAGGCGCCGGTGAATCTTTTCTTTTCGCTCGGCAACCGCTCGGCGGCGATCCGGGTTCCGAAGTACGCGGTGCTCCCCGCCGAAAAGCGCATCGAGTTCCGCCCGCCCGACGCGACCGGCAACGGCTACCTCACGATGTCCGCGATGCTCATGGCCGGCCTCGACGGAATCCGCCGCAACCTCGACCCGACCGCGCTCGGCTTCGGCCCGTTCGACGAAAACGTCTTCCACTGGCCGGAGGAGAAGCGGGCGAAGATCAAGCCGCTGCCGGACACGCTCGCCGGCGCGCTCGACGCGCTGCGCGCGGACAACGAGTACCTGACCGAGGGCGGGGTGTTTCCGCGCGACGTGGTGGAGGCCTGGATCGCGCGGAAGGCGAAGGAGGCCCGCGAGATCGAGTCGCGGCCGCATCCGCATGAGTTTGACATGTACTACTCGCTCTAGCGGGCCGCGCAGCGGCCCCCCTTGAACTTTACCTTTCCCCTTTACCTTTCCCTGTCGTTCGCACGGGGGAACGACAGGGAAAGGTAAAGGGGAAGGTAAAGGTAAAGGGGCGCGGCTTCGCCGCGCGACCCTATTCCAACTGCTTCCTGAGTTCCTCGATCTTCCCCTCCGCCTCCTTCATCCCCTTCTCATCCCCCAGCAACCGGAAACACACCCTCAGATCCTCCCACTCCAGCACCTGCTCCTCCGCCAGCGGGCCGTAGTGCTCCATCTCCTCCCGCATCGCCGCCACCGCCCGCGGAGCGAGTTTCTTCGCTTCCTCTTCCTTCCCCGCCCCCAGCAGCGCCTCGAGGAGATAGAACTCCGTCGGGCGGCGCGTGTACATCCCGGGCTCGAGGCAGATCGTGCCGCCGCCGCCGATCTGAAGGGGCTTCGCGCCGACGTCGACGAGCGCCTGGAGCAGCCTGATCTGATCGTCCGCGCGGCCGGCGGCGCCGTACGCGCGCGCGAGCTGCAGACGCGCGATGTCGGCGCACTTCGGCTGGCTCTTCACGACTTTCTCGAGGTACTCGATTTCCTGGGCCAGCGTGAATCTCCGGATCATCGCGCTCAGTTCGAGGTCGGCGGCCGAGGTGTCCACCGCGGGCAGGTCCCAGCGCACTTCACCCTCGGAAACGCGCGCCCCGGCGGGAATCGCGTGGCGCAGGTTCGCGGTCGGCAGGTCCTTCGGGAAGCGCGCGACGACGGCGACCTTGCGCGGGCCCTTCCAGCTCCGTCCCTGAAACGTGTAGTCCGCGAAGACGCGGTCCATGCCGCGCTCGTCGACGGGAAGCGCCTCGTCGGGGTTCCAGAGCCAGGCGGGTCCGGTCGATTGTTCGGGGAAGGTCGAGCGAAGGCGGATCTCCACGGCGGCGCCGGACTTCATGGAGACCTTCCAGCCGAAGTATCGCTCGGTGCGAAGGCCTCCTTCGCTGAACTCGTCCTTCACGCGGATCTCGACGCAGCCCGCGGCAAGGGGCGTCCCGTTCACGGTCATCTCGAGACCGTCGAAAAATCCGTCCGACAGGCCGACCAGCCGCGCTTCGATCGCGTCCAGCTCGTTGCGCAGGAGAGCGATTTCGCCGTCGCGCTTCCCGAGAATCCGCAAAGTCGCGTCGAACTCGGTGCCGGTTTCGCCGACGGCGATGGTCACGCGCTCCTCCTCCAGCGTCGCGGCGCCCTCGGATTCCGGCGCGAGCTCGGGCGTGCCGGCCAAGACCCATGGGCGGTCCAGGGATCGCAGCAGGTCCCTCGTGTCCCGGCCGGCATGTCGGTAGCAGAGGGCGAGCGCGAGGCGGGCGGGCGGAAGGGCGTACTTGACTTCCCAGTCGGACTCGCCGCGGACGAACGGAATCCACTTCTCGAGGAAGGCGGCGATCCGCGCGACGCACGCCTCGGCGAGTTTCGGATCGGGAAGCGACGGAATCCCGGCGATCAGTTTCTCGGCGCACTCGAGCAGGATGTCCGCGGTGTCGGAGCTGACGGTCATCTCCTCCGCGTGTCCGCCGATCGCGAGATCCGCGAGCCGCCCGCAGGTCGCGAGCATGCCCGCGGCGTCGCCCCGCTGCGCGTGCAGGTCGACGAGGTGCGTCAGGAACTGGAGATCGTCCTCGCGCGGGTCGAAGTCCTCGTCCGGGTTTGCGAGCGCCGCCTCCACGGCCTTGATCTCCGCGTCGAACGTCAGGCTCGGGTTGAACCCGAACGCGATGTCCTCCGCAGGTTCGAACGATTCGAACTTCCAGACGACGCGGGCCGCCTCGCGCGACGCCGGCGCGGGGGAAAGATCGCGCAGGTGCGCGGACGTCAGCCCGTCCTCCAGCGTGAGCTTCACCACGGCGCTTCCGATCGGCCCCTTCCACGGAGCGCCCGTTTTCAGGATGTATCCGCTCGACCGGCGGTTCATGCGCTCCAGTGCCTCCTCCCCGCCGAACCGCACGTCCCAGCCCGAGCTGGAACCGCCGCGGATGTCGAAGTAGTCCTCGTTCGGCTCGACCCAGTACGTGACGACGACGGTCATCTTCTCGCCCGCCGCGAACTTCATCGGCCAGACGAGCCAGTAGTCGGTGACGGTCTTGTGCCCGTAGTTCGTCTGCTTTTCGGCGAGCGACGCCGCGAGCTTCCTTCCGCCGGCCTCGACCGCGAAGTCCTTGAGGTCGTCGTCGTACGACGTCGGAAACCCGACCTCGAACGCGGTCTCCGCGCCGAGGTTCTCCATCTGAAACGTCGCCTTCACGCTCAGCCGGTCCTTCGAGAGCACGAGGTCCACGACCTCCGACGCCAGCGCGACCGGCACCTCGGCACCGCGCGGCTGCGGCGTCATGCCGCTTCCCAACGGATCGGGCGCGATGTCCGCGCGGACGATGGAGGCGAGCAGGAAGAGCGGCGTGATCCAGCGGTTCATGGCGATTCCTCCGTATGCGTTCCGGTTTTCCCCCACGGGCACCCCGTTCAACCGGGGCCACTCGCGGTTTTTTGGGGAAATCATTTCACCGGTTCCAGCGACGCCGCAACCTCCGCGAGATCCTGGGGTTGCAGCCCGTACCCGACAAGCACGATCTTCAGCCCGCCCCGCCCCCCGATCAGCAC
>JACPRD010000103.1 GCA_016190145.1 Planctomycetota bacterium
GGCGGCGGAGGCCGGGGCGGGGGCCGTGGAGGCCCGCGCGGCGGCGGCGGAGGCAGGGAACGGCACTAGACGACGCATTGTGAGGGAACCGGCCTCCGGCAGAGGGGGCCGGGACCCATCGCGATAGACCTGAGTTCCAAGCAGGCGGCAGGCGTGTCCCGTATATAGTGGGACAGCGTGCCGCTTTGCGGAGACGAAGGGAGGACCGCGATGAGACTCGTGACCTGGTCCGCCATGGCAGCCCTGCTGCTCGCGCTCTGTCCCGCGGTCCGCGCGCAGAACGCGTGCGCCGACCCGAGGAAGATCTACTACGGCGATCCGGAGGGCGTCAAACCCGCGACGGTGCGGGCGGATGCGTGCTTCGCCGCCATTCCGGAGTGGCAGGAGATCCAGCGGCGCAAGCTGGGCTCCAACGACGCGGACTACTGGATCCTGGTCACCGCGGCCAACGACCGATTCCATGCGGCCATCGAGAAGGTCGCGAAGGCCGCCGCGTACGACCTCGTCTGCGAGCAGGGGGCCATCGAGGTTCCGGAGGGCCAGGCGGCGCCGCCGGACGCGACGCAGGCGGTGGTGGCGGAGATCAAGAAGAGCGCGGACAAGAAGGGCAAAGAGTGAGTTTCCGACTGGTCCCGGCGTTCCTGCTGGTCGCGGCGATCGCCGCTTCCGCGCAGGACGCCCCGCCGACGCCGCCTCCGGACCAGCCGCCGCAGCCGCCGCCGCCGACGTTCACGTACCAGCGGGGGAAGATCGAAAAAGACGGGATGGTCTGGATCTTCTACCAGGTGGGTCACAACCGCGGGCCGCTGATCCAGCCGTTTCTTCAGAAATTCATGTCGCCGAAGGGCTCGATCCAGGTGGCGCCTCCGCAGCCGCCGGGGCAATCGGACCTGCACCTGATGATGATCAGCGACGTGAAGGAGAACATCGAGCTGATCGAGAAGGTGCTGAACATTCTCGACCGACCGCTCGAGCAGGTGGCGATCGAGGCGCAGATCATCGAGAAGGCGGTTTCGAACGATCTCGAGATCGGCGCGGAGTTGTCGGTGGATCAGACGAAGGGCCGCGACGAGTTTTTCCGGTCCGGAAGCGCCGTGTTCAACCCCGACGCATTCCTCTCTTCCCTCGCGCCCGGTTCCCAGCCTTACCAGGGAACGACCTTCAATTTTTTCAATCACAACCAGCAATGGGGAATCATCGAATTCAAGATCCGCGCGCTGGTGCGCAAGGGCCGCGCGAAGGTGCTGTCGAGTCCGTACGTGACGGTGAACAACGGGGAGACGGCGACGATCGTGGCGGGCGACGACGTGCCGTTCGTGGAGTTCATCAACGTCGTGAACGGGATTCCGAACTCGACGATCCGGTTCAAGCAGGCGGCGGTGAAGCTGACGGTGACGCCGCACGTGGTGGGGGGGAGCTACATCGATCTGGACGTGAAGCCCGAGGTGACGAGCGTGACGGGAAGCGTGAACATCGCGGGGAATCCGACGCCGGTGTTTTCGACGCGCAATGCGGACACGCACCTCACGGTCCAGGACGGGCAGCAGATCGTGATCGGCGGGCTCGTGAGGACGGAGGAGGTCGAGACGCGTCGCGGGCTGCCGCTGCTCTCGGACATCCCGATCATCGGGTATCTGTTCGGCTCGACGAATCTCGAGACGAAGAAGACGGAGATCCTGTTCATCATGCGGCCGCGGATTCTCAAAGCGGAGGCGGCGAAGGAGCTGCTGATTCCAGGAGGGCCGAAGTAAGGCGGCGTCGAGGGTTCAGGGTCGAGGGTCGAGAGGGGCGGCGATCGCGGCCGACGAATTCCGGCATGGCTCGGCCCCGAGCCCGCCCGACAACGAACCGCCTCGATCGGCGCTTTTCTCGACTTTCGACGCTCAACCCTCGACGCCCTCGCCGCCACAACCCCCGCGCCCGCCGCTCTTTCGGTGCCTCGCCACATTCCGCTTGCGGCCGAACGGTCATGTAAATAATATTGACACCCTTCCATCGCGGAGGATTCTCGCCTTGGCCAAACTCGCCATCGTCCAGGGGCCCGGAAAAGGTTCCCTGTTCGAGATCGAACACGAAGCCACCATCGGCCGGTCGCGCGCGTGCACCATCCAGGTCGACGACAAGAACGTGTCGCGCACGCACGCGAAGTTCGAACTGCGCGACACCACGATGTACCTGCGCGACGCGGGCAGCCGCAACGGCCTGCTCGTGAACGGCCAGACGTGCACCGAAAAGAAACTCGAGTCGGGCGACCGGCTCCAGCTCGGCTCCACCGTCTTCGTCTACGAGCCCGATTTCGAAATCTTCCCCGGCGAAGATTCCGGCGGCGTCATCCTCGTGCGCGGCGACTCCGAGGAAGGACGCACTTCGGGCGAAGTCACCGCCATGCTCGACGTCGAAGCCATCATCCGCGAAGCCGAGAAGGCCACAGTCGAGACCAGCAAGGTCAAGAAGATGGATGTGAACGAGGCGGCCGAAGCGCACCGCCGCCTCCGCGCGATCTACGAGGTCACCCGCGCCACCACCACCATCCTCGACGAGCCCGTCCTCCTCGGCCGCGTCGTCGACGTCGTCATCGAACTCCTCAAGGCCGAACGCGGCGCGATTTTCCTCTGCACGGAGGACGGAAGCGGCCTCCATCCCGGCGCGGTGCGGTACCGGGACCGGCGGGGCAGCGACATCACGGTGTCGAAGAGCGTGCTGGAGCAGGTGGTGAGGGACCGGCGCGCGGTGCTGACGGGCGACGCCTCCACGGACACGCGCTTCATGTCGAGCCGTTCCATCCGTCTCGACCGGGTGAAGTCGATCCTGTGCGCGCCGCTGCTGTCGCGCGAGCGGCTGCTGGGCGTGCTGTACGTCGACACGCAGAACGCGATGAACTGCTTCACCGAGGAGGACCTCGCGCTTCTCGTGAACATTTCCGGCCAGGCGGCGGTCGCGCTGGAGAACGCGCGGCAGTACGGGGCGGCGCGCGACGAGGCGAACGTGCTGCGCAAGCGGGTGCAGGAGGAGATGGCGATCGTGGGGGATAGCCCGGCGATCCGGGACGTGCTGAGACGGGTGGAGAAGGTTGCGGATTCGGACGCGACGGCGCTGGTGACGGGGGAGACGGGGACGGGGAAGGAAATGGTGGCGCACGCGATCCATCTGGCGTCCCGGCGGCGCGCGCGGCCGTTCATCCCCGTGGATTGCACGGCGATCAGCGAGAACCTGCTCGAGAGCGAGCTGTTCGGGCACGAGAAGGGGGCCTTCACGGGCGCGGACCGGATGAAGCCCGGGAAGTTCGAGCTGGCGGACCACGGCACGCTGTTCCTCGACGAGATCGGGGACATGGACCAGGGGACGCAGCAGAAGCTGCTGCGCGTGCTGGAGGAGCGGACGTTCACGCGCGTGGGCGGCGTGAAGCTGATCAAGGTGGACGTGCGGATCATCGCCGCCACGAACCGCAACCTGGAGGAGCTGGTGAGCCAGGGCAAGTTCCGCGAGGACCTTTACTACCGGCTCGCGGTCGTGCCGATCCACCTTCCGCCGCTGCGCGACCGGCGCATGGACGTCCAGATCCTCGTGAACCATTTCCTCCGGCGGTTCCAGAAAGCGTCGCATCCGATGAAGCTCGCGGAGGAGGCGATGAAGGTGCTGATGAACTACGCCTGGCCGGGGAACGTGCGCGAGCTTCGGAACGTGATGGAGCGCGCGACGGTGCTGTGCGAGAAGCCGATGATCGACGTGGAGGACCTCCCGCCGAAGATCGTGGGGACGGGGATGGCGGCCGAGGTGACGAACTTCATCGACAAGGATCTTCCGCTCGCCGAGATCGTGGCCGAGGTCGAGCGCACCTGCATCCAGAGGGCGTTCGCGAAGGCCAAGGGCAAGAAGATCGAGGCGGCGCGGATCCTGCAGATCTCGCGTCCGACGCTGGACAAGAAGATCAAGGACTACGGGATCGAGGTCTAGGGCCAGTGGCCAGTGGCCAGTGACCAGTTGCTAGTGACCAGTTGCCAGTGACC
>JACPRD010000105.1 GCA_016190145.1 Planctomycetota bacterium
CCAGAGGATTCAGGAACTGGCAGAACTTCAAGACCGCGATCCTGTTTCACTGTGGCGGGCTAAATATGGCACCCGGGACCCACGGAAATCCCGGATGAGCCATTCACAATTCAAAATTCCCCTTCCGTTCCAGACTCCAAACTCACACGTAAGTACTTGTTATAACATATCTTATGATTGTATTCCAAAATGCAATTTCAAAATGAAAGCCCTACCCCATCGCCTTCATCTTCCTCCCTCCGAGCACGTGCGCATGAAAATGAAACACCGTCTGCCCCGACTCCGCCCCCGTGTTCATGATCGTCCGGAACGACTTCAGCCCCTCCTTCTCCGCCACCGCCGCCACACCCCTGAGCAGCGCCGCCGCCACCCCCGCTTCCTCCATCCCCTGCACCGAGTCCACGTGCTTCCTGGGCACCACCAGCACGTGCACCGGCGCCTGCGGCGCGATGTCCCGGAACGCCAGCACCTCGTCGTTCTCGAAAACCTTCGTCGACGGGATCTCCCCCGCCACGATCCTGCAGAACACACAGTTCGCCATCGGCTCCTCCTCTCCACACAGGTTTAACGCGCCGCCCGCCGGTTGGCAATAGATCCGTCCGCGCCGGCGGGATATATTGGATCCAGATGCCCTCTTCCCTCGTCGATACTCGCGCCCGCCCCCTCCGGGACCTCCGCATCTCGGTCACCGACCGCTGCAACTTCCGCTGCAGCTACTGCATGCCGAAGGAAGTCTTCGGCCCCGGCCACCCCTTCCTCGAACGCAGCAGGCTCCTCGCCTTCGAGGAGATCGCCCGACTGGCACGCATCTTCCGTTCGCTCGGCGTCGAGAAGATCCGCCTCACCGGCGGAGAACCCACGCTCCGGCGCGACCTCGATCGCCTCGTCGTGCTGCTCGCGCAGATCCCGGGCCTCGACCTGACCCTCACCACCAACGGCTCCCTCCTCGAGCAGTTCGCCCGCCCGCTCGCCGACGCCGGCCTCCACCGTGTCTCGGTGAGCCTCGACTCCCTCGACGACGCGACCTTCGGGAAAATGAACGACGTCGGCTTCCCGGTCGCCCGAGTCCTCGCGGGCATCGGCGCGGCCGCCGCCGCGGGCCTCAAGCCGGTCAAGGTGAACGGCGTGATCAAGCGAAGCGTCAACCTCGGAAGCGTCCTGCCGCTGGCGAGGCATTTCCGCGGCAGCGGCCACATCCTCCGGTTCATCGAGTTCATGGACGTCGGCACCACGAACGGCTGGCGGATGGACGAGGTCGTGCCGTCCCGCGAGCTGGTCGCGCTCATCGGCGCCGAGTGGCCGATCGAGCCCGTCGAGCCCAACTACCCCGGCGAGGTCGCCGAGCGATGGCGCTACAAGGACGGCGCCGGCGAGATCGGCTTCATCTCCTCCGTCACCCAGGCGTTCTGCCGCAACTGCAGCCGCGCCCGCCTGTCCGCCGAGGGCCGCCTTTTCACGTGCCTCTTTGCCGTCCGCGGCACCGACCTGCGCGCCCTCCTGCGCGGGGACGCCTCGGACGACCGGATCCGCGAGACCATCGCGGCCGAGTGGCGCGCGCGCGACGACCGGTATTCGGAAATCCGGAAGTCCGAAACCGCGGCCCTTCCGAAAATCGAAATGTCCTACATCGGCGGATAACATAACCCCCCATGCCCGGGGAACGCCGCTTCGTCACCGTCCTCTTCGCAGATCTCTCCGGCTTCACCCGCCTCTCCGAAGCCATGGACCCCGAGGACGTCCAGGAGCTCATGGACGCCCTCTTCCAGACCCTCCGTCCCGCCATCGAGGCCCACGGCGGAACGGTGGACAAGTTCATCGGCGACGCGGTGATGGCGGTCTTCGGCGCGCCCGCGGCGCACGAGGATGACCCCCTCCGCGCCGTCCGGGCCGCGCTCGCCGTGCAGCAGGCCGTGCGTGCGTTCAACGCGGAGCGCGTGACCGGGCTCAAGCTGCGCGTGGGGCTCAACGCGGGCGAAGTGCTCTGGGGGAAGGTGGGCGGCGACCGCGAGACGGCGACGGGGGACGCCGTCAACGTCGCGCAGCGGCTGGAAGGCGCGGCGGCGCCCGGAACGGTGCTCGTCTCGAAAAGCGTCGAGCGCGCGACGGCCTCGCGCGTGCGCTACCGCGCGCTCGGCGCCGTGCAGCTCAAGGGGCGGGAAGAGTCCGTGGAGGCGTTCGAGGCCGTCGCGGAGTTTGGAGGGATGACCGAGTACCGGCTCGCCGGAAGCGTGACGACCCCGTTCGTCGGGCGCACGGGCGAGCTCGCGCGGCTGGAGGAGCAGTTCGGATCGGGGAAGGGCGTCTTCGTGGGGGTCGAGGGTGAGGCGGGTGTGGGGAAGAGCCGGCTGCTGGCCGAATTCCGGCGGCGGCTGCGCGACCGGGCGGACGCGCCGGAAGTGTACGTGGGGCGCGCGCTGGAGGCGGCGCGCCTTCCGTTCGGGCCGTTCGCGGAAGCGCTGAAGACCGCGGCGCGGGCGGGGTCGGGCGACGCTGAAGACGCGGAGCGCCTGGAAGCCTGGCTGCTCGAGTCGCTGCGGCGCCTGCCTGAGCCGGCCATCGCCGTCGAGAACTACGCCCACCTCGTGGCGCACTCGCTCGGCCTCGCCCCCGCGGGCGCGCGCATCCGCCACATCGAGCCCTCGCGCCTCGCTTCCGAAACCCGCCACGCCTGGGCCCGCTGGCTCGAATCGCGCGCGGCCGACCGGCCCGTGGTCCTCTGCCTCGAGGACCTGCACTGGGCGGAACCGTCGACCGAGGCGCTGCTCGCCGCGCTTCCCGCCGCCCTCATGACGCACCGCGTCATGATCGTCGCCACCCGGCGCCCCGGAGGATCCGCCCTGCCGGGCTTCGAGGCGCTCCGGCTGGAAGAGCTCGGGGCGGAGGAGGCGGCCGCGCTCGCGCAGGACGTCCTGCGCCGCCGGATCGAGCCCGGGCTGGCGGAGTTCCTGGCGAAGGAGGCGGGCGGCAACCCGCTCTACGTCGAGGAACTCGCGCGCCATCTCGACGAGTCCGGTCGGATCGAAGGCAACCCCGCCCGCCTCGCGGGCGCGTCCGACCGCGTCCCGCAGGGCCTTCAGGGCGTCCTGACCGCGCGCCTCGACGCGCTCGCGCCCGAAGAAAAAGAAATCCTCAAGGCCGCCTCCGCCGTCGGGCGCGTCTTCTGGTCCGGAGTCCTCGAAGAAACCGCGGGCGACGGCGCATCCCGGGCGCTCCATGCCGCCGCGCGCCGCCGCCTCGTCGCCGCCCAGCCCGGCTCCCTCCTCCCCGGCGAAACCGAGTACGCCTTCCGCCACGCCCTCATCCGCGACGCCGCCTACGCGCTTCTCCCCAAACGCGAGCGCTCCAGGCTCCACGCGGCGGCGGCGGCGGCGCTGGAGAAGAGGTTCGCGGCAGGAGGGCGGCGCGCGAAGTCGCTTGCGGCCGGGCAGCGGGAAGCCGCCGGGCAGCCGGAAATTGCGGCACGGCTCTGGGAAGAGGTCGCGCGCGAGGCGGCCTCGGGATTCGTCTGGGAAGAAGGCCTGGCCGCCGCGCGGGACGCGTCCCGGCTCGGCGCCGGCCCGGAGGCGGGGCTCCTGGAGGCGTCGCTCCTCGGGAAACTCTCGCGGGTGGCCGAGGCGGTGCGGCGGGCGGAGGAAGTCCGCGCCGACCCGCGCGCGACGCCGGAGGAAGCCGGCCGGGCGGCGCTCGCCGGCGCCCACGCTCTTCACCTCGCCGGGGACAATTCGGGCGCGCTGCGGCTGGCGGAGGAAGTGCTGGCCGCGGGGCCGGGCGAGGGGCTGCGCGTGCGCGCGCTGGCGAAGCGGGCCGACGCGCTCGTGCGGCTCGGGCGGCTCGACGAGGGTCTCGAGGCGCAGGCGGCGGCGCGCGAGGCGTTCCGGGTCTCCGGAGAGCAGCTGCCTCCCGAGGATCGCACGGAGCTGTCGCTCTCCATCCCCGGCATTCGGGCGCATGCGCTGTTTCTGAAGGGAGATTTCGTGGCGGCTCACGACGCCTGCCGCGAGGTCGTGGACGCCGCGCGCGTTTCCGGAAACCTGCAGTTCCAGGCGGCGGCGCTGGGAAACCTGGGGCTGGTGCTCGTTCAGCTTCTGCGCCATGACGAGGCGGCGGAGACGCTGGAGCAGGCTCGGGCCGCGTTCGAGCGCGTCGGCGACCGCTGGGGCCAATGCGGGATCCTCCAGTCTCAGGGGGTCCGGCTCATCAGCCTCAGCAGTTACACCGAGGCGGAGTCTTCCTTCCGCCGCGGGCTCGAGATGTCGCGGGCGATCGGGAACCGCTGGGGCGAGTCCGTGTGCCTCGCCGGCATCGGGTTCGCTCTCGTCGAGATGCTCCGGTCCGCCGAGGCCGGTCCGCCGCTCCGCGAGTCCCTGCGCATCCGCGAGGAGATTGCCGACCTGTCGGGGCAGTCCCTGACGCTTCTCTGCATCGGCCGCGCCGCGCGCGACGCGGGCGCGTTCGCCGAGGCCGTCCAGGCGTTTGAACGGTCCCGTGAACTCGCCCTCCGCGCGGGCAGTCCGCACTACGCCAACTCGGCGCTGAACGAGATCTCGGAGACCCGAATCCGGAGCGGGGAGTTCGAGGCCGCCGAACAGGCCGCGGACCTGTCGGTCGCCGAGGCCGACGCGGCGCCCGCCATCTTTGACTCCATCTGGGCCCGCACCCATCGCGCCCGCGCGCGGCTCGCCCGCGGCGACGCGCGCGCGCTCGAGGACGTCCGCGAAGCGGCCCGCGTCGCCGTGGGGCTCGACACGAACCCCGCATCCGGCCCGTTCCTGGCCCTTTCCGCGCTCGCCGAAGCGATCCACGGCGACCCTGCCCGGGCTCGCGAGCACCTCTCGAAGGTCAGAAAGGCGTTGGAGGCGGGCGCATCCGCGCGGAACGGCGTGGACGCGTGCCTGGAAGCGGCTGCCGCGGCTGCGAAGCTCGGCGACCCCGCCGGGGCACGGAGCTTCCTCGCAACCGGCGAAGACATCGCCCGCGCGGCGGGAAGCCATTCCGCGCTGGCCCGCCTCAGCCAGGCGCGCGCCGCCCTTCCCATGTGACCGGCTTTTTGTTCACCGCCTCCCGGCCCCGCGCTATCCTGATTTCGGCCGCCACGCCACTCCTCGAGAGGAATTCCCATGGAATACCGCGTCGAAAAGGACTCGCTCGGCGAACTCAAGGTCCCCGCTTCCGCTTACTACGGCGTCCAGACCCAGCGCGCCGTCGAAAACTACCCGATCTCCGGGCTCAGGCCGCTTCCCGCCTTCGTGAAAGCCACGATCCAGATCAAGAAGGCGGCGGCGCGGGTGCACCGGGATCTCGGGCTGCTGCCGAAGGACAAGGCGGACGCGATCGTGAAGGCGGCGGACGAGGTGCTGGAGGGGAAGCTGGCGGAGCAGTTTGTGGTGGACATTTTCCAGGCGGGGGCGGGGACGTCGCACAACATGAACTGCAACGAGGTGCTGGCGAGCCGCGCGTGCGAGCTGCTGGGGGGGAAGAAGGGCGACGCGAAGCTCGTCTCGCCGAACGACCACGTGAACATGGGGCAGTCGACGAACGACGTGATCCCGACGGCGATCCGGCTGGCGGCGCTCGACGCGCTGCCGGGGCTGGTCAAGGCGTGCGAGCGGCTGGCGGCGAGCTACGGGAAAAAGGCGAAGGAGTTCGACGCGATCGTGAAGACGGGGCGGACGCACCTGCAGGACGCGGTCCCCGTGCGGCTGGGGCAGGAGATCGGCGCGTACGGGTTCAACGTGGGGAGGCACGGGAAGCGGCTGGCGGAGTCAGCGGACGGGCTGCGCGAGTTGGGGCTGGGCGGAAGCGCGGCGGGGACGGGGCTGAACGTGCACCAGGAGTACCGGCCGAAGGTCGCGAAGGCGCTGAGTGAGCAGACGGGCGAGAAGCTGCGGATGGCGGGCGACTACTTCGAGGCGATGCAGTCGATGCGCCCGATCCAGGACGTGGCGTTCGCGGTGCAGAGCCTGTGCCTCGACCTGACGCGCCAGTGCAACGACATGCGCCTCCTCTGCAGCGGGCCGCTCACGGGGCTCGCGGAAATCCGGCTGCCCGCGGTGCAGCCCGGCAGCTCGATCATGCCCGGCAAGATCAACCCTTCCATCCTCGAAATGATGAACCAGCTCTGCTACGCCGTCATGGGCCGCTGCCAGACGGTGGCGTCGTGCGCGCAGGCGGGGCAGCTCGAGCTGAACGTGATGATGCCGATCATCGGGTACGAGCTGATCAGCTCGATCCAGTGGCTCGCCAACGGCGTGAACGTCCTCGTCGAGCGCTGCGTCGACGGCATCGTGGCCGACGCCGAGCGTTGCCGCCACTACGCCGACATCAACGCGACGATCGGGACGGCGCTCAACCCGCACCTCGGGTACGCGAAGGTGGCGGAGTGCATCAAGGAAGCGCTGGCGAAGAAGAAGACGATTGTTGAGGTGGTGGTGGAGAAGGGGCTCATGACGCGGGAGAAGGTCACGGAGATTCTGGATCCGAGGAAGCTGACGGAGCCGGGGATTCATGAGTAGGACTCAGGACTGGATCGGAGGAAAGTGGACCGGCGCCGATACCGGCGCCACGTTCCCCGTCTCCAATCCTGCGACGGGCGAGGAACTCGCGCGGGTGCCGGACTGCGGCGCGGAGGAGACCCGCCGCGCGATCGACGCCGCGCACGCCGCATTCCCGGCCTGGGCGGCGCTTCCCGCGCTCGAGCGAGCCAACCTCCTCATGGGCCTGTACGGCGTGATGATGACGCGCGTCGAGGAACTGGCGACGCTTCTCGTGCGCGAGAACGGCAAGCCGATCCGCGAGGCGCGTTCGGAGATCCAGTACGCGGCCGACTTCGTGCGGTGGAGCGCGGAAGAGGCGCGGCGCGTCTACGGCGAGACGATTCCGTCGAACGCGCCGAACAAGCGGCACCTCGTGCTGCGCCAGCCGGTGGGGGTGGTGGGCGCGATCACGCCGTGGAACTTCCCGGCCGCGATGGTGACGCGCAAGATCGCGCCGGCGCTCGCCGCGGGCTGCACGGTGGTGATCAAGCCCGCCGAGCAGACGCCGCTGAGCGCGCTGGCGCTCGGCGGGATCCTCGACGAGCTGAAACTTCCCGCCGGCGTCGTGAACATCGTCACCGGCAAGCCCGCCGAGATCGGGCGCGAGCTCCTCGCGAACCCGAAGGTCCGCAAGATCACGTTCACCGGCTCCACCGAAGTCGGCAAGCTCCTCATGCGAGGCGCCGCCGACGGCGTGAAGAAGATCTCCCTCGAACTCGGCGGCCACGCCCCGTTCATCGTGTTCGCCGACGCGGACATCGACAAGGCCGTGGAAGGCCTCATCGCCAACAAGTTCCGCAACGCGGGCCAGACCTGCATCTGCACGAACCGCGTGTACGTGCAGAAGGAAGTCTGCGACGCCTTCGCGAAGAAGCTCGCCGAGAAAGCCGCCGCGCTCGTCGTCGGCAACGGCCTCGACGAGAAAACCCAGATCGGCCCCATGATCGAACCCGCCGGCCTCGAGAAGGTCCGCGATCATGTCGAAGACGCCCGCAGACTCGGCGCAAAAGTCCTCTGCGGCGGCAAAGCCCGCGACGGCCGCTGGTTCGAGCCCACAGTTCTCGCCGACGTCCCCGAAGGCGCGAAAATCCTCCGCGAGGAGACCTTCGGCCCCGTCGCGCCCATCGTCGCCTTCGACACCGAACAGGACGCCGTCCGCCTCGCCAACGACACGAACTACGGCCTCGCCGCCTACTTCTACACCAGCAACGCGTCGCGGCTCTTCCGCGTCATGGAAGCGCTCGACTACGGCATCATCGGCGCGAACGATCCCGCCCCCGCGGTCGCGCAGGCGCCGTTCGGAGGAATGAAGGAGTCCGGGATCGGGCGCGAGGGAGGGAAGTGGGGTCTGGAGGAGTACCTCGAGGTGAAGCACGTGTCCGTACTGATCTAGGTCCTTCCCTTTACCTTTACCTTCCCCTTTACCTTTCCCTGTCGTTAACCGCGGCCTCAAGGGCAGGGAAAGGTAAAGGGCTAGGTAAAGGTAAAGGGAACAGCAACAGCCCTAACACAGGAGGTTTTCATGCCCAAAGTCGCCCTCATCCTCTCCGGTTGCGGCGTCCAGGACGGATCCGAAATCCACGAAGCCGTTCTCTGCCTCACGGCGCTTCAGAAGGCAGGCGCTGAGATCTTCTACTGCGCCCCGGACATGGATTTCACCAGCGTCAACCACCTCACCGGCAAATCCGCCGAGAAACGCAACGCCCTCGTCGAGTCCGCCCGCATCGCCCGCGGGAATATCCGGGACATCGCGAAAGTTTCAGCGAAGGACGTCGACGCCGCCATCCTGCCCGGCGGCTTCGGCGCCGCGAAAAACCTGTGCACGTTCGCCGTCGACGGCCCGGACTGCAAATTGAACGAACCCACCGCGAAACTGCTCCGCGACCTGAAGTCCGCGGGGAAACCGATCGGCGCCGCCTGCATCGCGCCGGCCCTCCTCGCGAAGCTGTTCGGGGCGGACAATCACCCCGAGCTGACGATCGGAAACGACGCCGGCACGGCCGCGGCACTGGAGAAGCTGGGAGCGAAACACAAGACCGCCACTGCGGCCCAGGCCGTGGTGGACCGGAAGAACAGGATCGTCACGACCCCCGCTTACATGTGCGCGAAGGACGCGGCGGAAGCCTGGCCGGGGATCGAGGCGATGGTCAAAGAAACGCTCGGATTGATCGGAAAGTAGGAGTTCAAGGGGGGTGCCTTGCGCAACGTCATCATCATAGGGTCGGGTCCCGCCGGCTTCACCGCCGCCATCTACGCTTCCAGAGCCAACCTCCAGCCCCTCCTGTTCGAGGGCGACGCCTACGCCAAGGCCCCCGAACCCCAGGCCGGCGGCCAGCTCATGATCACCACCGAGGTCGAAAACTACCCCGGCTTCCCCGACGGCGTCGAAGGCCCCGACCTCATGGAGAAAATGCGCGCCCAGGCCAAGCGGTTCGGGACCGAGTGCCTCGAGGAAGTCGTGACAAAGGTCGATTTCTCGAAGCGTCCCTTCCGCGTCTGGGTCGGCGAGACCCTTCACGAAGCGAAGGCGATCATCATCGCCACCGGCGCGCGCGCCCGGTATCTCGGCCTTCCGAGCGAACTCAAGTTCTACAACCGCGGCGTCTCGGCCTGCGCTACCTGCGACGGGTTCGCCTTCAAGGGCAAGGAGATCGTCGTGGTCGGCGGGGGGGATTCGGCGATGGAGGAAGGAAACTACCTGACCAAGTTCGCGACGAAACTGACGCTGGTCCATCGCCGCGAGGAGTTCCGCGCTTCGAAGATCATGCTCGACCGCCTTCGCCAGAATCCCAAGGTTGCCTGGAAGCTCAACAAGGAGGTCCTCGAGATCTTCGGCGACGATCGGGTGCGCGGAGTGAGGCTCAAGGACACGAAGACCGGCGCGGTGACGGACTACAAGACGGACGGCGTGTTCCTCGCCATCGGGCACGAGCCGAACACGAAGGTGTTCCAGGGGCAGGTGGCGCTCGACGAAAAGGGGTACGTCAAGCTGGAGAAGCACACGCACACGAGCGTCGAGGGAGTCTTCGCATCGGGAGACGTCTCGGATTCGCGTTACCGGCAGGCGGTCACCGCGGCGGGGACGGGCTGCGCGGCCGCGATCGACTGCGAGCGCTGGCTCGAGGAACATCCCTGATCGTCACGCGGAGGGTTTCGGCGCCAGCGTCCGGATGCGCGGCCAGAGCGCGCTCACGCAGAGCAGGATTCCACCGGTCTGCAGGACGCCGGAGAGGATCTGAATCGGCACGTTCGCGAGGATGTCCCCCGCGAACCGGAGCGCAAGGCCGCCGTTGATCCCGATCCACGCGACGCCGACGAGCGTGCGGTTGTAGCGGCGCTCGGAGGTGACGCCCCAGGGAAGGGGGAACATCCAGAGCGCGACGCCGAAGACCATGTTCACGAGCCAGCCCACGGTCGCGAGGTGCGTGTGCATCGGGCGGATCCAGGGCGGGGGAGCGGCGTGGAACAGCGGTGGCCACGCGAACGCGAGCGTCCCGACCGCGGCGGAAAGGACGAGGCAGACCAGGCTCGTGCGGACGAACCAGCGGATTTCGGTGGGCATGGGTGACTCCGCGGGAAAAAGGGCAGGGCAAGGTCAAGGGCAAGGTCAAGGGCAAGGGGGCCGCTGCGCGGCCGAGGAAAGCCGAGGTCAGGCGCCTTCCGTCAACACACGGAGCAGCTCCGCGTTCGCCGGCGGGAAACTGAACCGGCACAGCTCGCGCGGCTCGACCCATCGCACGTCGTCGCACGCGATTGCGCGCGCCTCGGCGCCGTCCGCCGCTTCACAAAAGAAAACATCGAGGTGGACCTGCTTCTCGCCGTAGTCCCAGTCGATCGGATCGCCGCGGGAGACGACGCGGATCGCGAGGCCGGTCTCCTCGAGGAGCTCGCGCACCACGGCGTCTTCCGGCTTCTCGCCGGCCTCGACGCGGCCGCCGGGGAACTCCCAGTAGCCGGCGAGGTGCTTGCCGGCGGGGCGTTTCGCGATCAGGATCTGGGCTCCGCGGCGGACGACGGCGATGGCGCCGTGGACGGTCATCGGCGGATGAAGTAGGTGACGAGGGATTTCGCGACGAGCGTGCGGCCGCTGAAGACCTCGACGTCGACGAGGGCGGTGGAGCGGCCGATCTTCACGGCTCTCGCCTTCGCGACCATGTCGGCCTTCACGACGGGCGCGAGGTAGCTGATCTTCATTTCGAGCGTCGTGCAGCCCGAGGCGTCCGGGACCTCGGGGAAGACGGCCCAGCCGGCTGCGGAGTCGGCGAGGGTGGCGATGATGCCGCCGTGGACGAGCCCGATCGCCTGCGTGAGCCCGGGGCGCCACGGGAGGCGGAGCCGCGCCCTGCGCCCGCCCGCCTGCTCGACGCGGATGCCCAGCAGGTCGTAGACCGGCATGCGGGCCCAGCGTTTCAGGATCGAGGAGCGCTTCACGCGGCGGGATTATAGGCGGGGTGCGGCGAGGGCGGAAGGGCAGGGCGGGAGGGCGGAAGGGCGAGAGGGCGGGAGACGGTTGTCCTCAATGCCTACTTCAGGCGATATCGAAGGAACAATTCGCCACCGGCGCGGCGGCAGCTCACGAGCTTCGCGCGGCGCAGCGTGAGGTCGTCGAGGCCCTCGCCGTCGACGGGCGTGGGCGCGCCGCGGCCGCCGATCACGAGGGGGCAGAGCGTGACGTAGAGTTCGTCGAGGAGGTCCTCGGCGAGGAAGGACCACATGAGCTCGCCGCCCCCCTCGACCTGGATCCGGCGGGCGCCCAGGCCGGCGAGCGAGGTCACGACCTCGCGCGCCGCGACATCGATCCCGCGGCTGACGCGAACGTCGGCCACGGTTTCGAGCGCCTTGCGCGCGGCGGGGGAGGCGTATTCGCTGGTGAAGAGAAGAGTCTTCGGCCCGGGGCCGAACACGCGGAGATCGGGAGAGAGAAGACAGGTGCGCGTCACCACCGCGCGGATCGGCTCCTTCTTCCGGATCAGCGAGCGCGGCGACACGCGCATCGGCGGGTCCACCGCCCGGATCGTCCCGGCGCCCGCGACGAGGGCGTCGGACTTCGCGCGGAGTTCATTGAGGAAGCGTCGGTCGGCGCGCGACGACAGGGTGACGTCGACGCGGTCGCGGGTTGCGATCTTGCCGTCGAGGGACATGGCGACGACGCCGTGGACGGTGGGCCGGGGCATGGGCGGCATGGTATCCGAGGATTGGGGGGCGTCCATCGGGTGGGGGAAAGAGCAAGGGCCGGGCACGGGCGCGGGCGGGGGCGCGGGCGCGGGGCCGCCGGCTGCGCCGGCGGCTGTGGTAACATGGGACCCATGTTCTCCTCGTCCATAAGCGCCATCGGCGCGGCCTCCTCGCAGTTCGCGGCCGCGGCGGGCAACATCGCCAATGCGACCACGCCGGGCTACCGGGCGCAGCGCGTCAACCTCGCGACCTCGGCCGGGGGCGGCGTCGCGGTCGCGGGAGTCGACGAGCTCGGGGAGGTCGACCTGGCTTCCGAGTTCACGGGCATGATTCTCGCCCGCGCGATGTTCAAGACGAACGTCGCGGTGCTCAAGTCGTCCAACGAGATGCTCGGCGACGTCCTCGACCTGATCGCGTGATGAAACTCGATCTCCGGGGGGGCGGACCTCGCTCGCTTCGCTAGCTCGCCCCGACCCCCCTGCGATCGAGTTTCCTCACGCGATCAGGAACTGCCTGATCCCCGGGAGTCGGAGGAAACAGGGCGGAGGAAGCCACGGGCCGGCACCGCCCCCGTCGAGGCCAGATTGCATTTTCTTCCGACTTCTGGCCTCCGGCTTCGGGCTCGCCGGTTTGCGGATTCCGCCTCGCCATTAGTAAAGTCCATGATTGGCTAATCACCCCCCTTCACCTAAAATTCCGCACATGGCCCTTCTCCCCCCCGAAAAAGGCGCGCGCACGGGCAAGCCGCCCATGCTGGACGTCGACTTCAACCGGAATCCCTTCATCGTCATCTGGGAAGTCACCCAGGCGTGCGATCTGGCGTGCGTTCACTGCCGGGCGGAAGCGCGTCCGTGGCGCGACTCGCGGGAGCTCTCGACGAAGGAGGGGAAGAAGCTGATCGACCAGATCGCGGAGTTCGGGAGTCCGCTGTTCGTGATCACGGGCGGGGATCCGCTCAAGCGGCCGGACCTGTTCGAGCTGATCGACCACGCGGTGGCGAAGGGGCTCCGGACGACGCTGACGCCCTCCGGGACGCGGCTCATGACGCCGGAGGTGATCCAGCGGCTGAAGGAACACGGGCTGTCGCGGCTGGCCGTGTCGCTCGACGGGTCGTGCGCAAAGGTGCACGACGAGTTCCGGAAGGTGGACGGGTCGTTCGACTGGACGATCGGATCGATCAGGCGGGCGCGCGAGGTGGACCTGCCGGTTCAGATCAATTCCACCGTCTGCAAGCTGAACATCGACGATTTCGACGCGATCGCCGAGCTGCTGAAGACGCTCGACATCGCGCTCTGGGCGGTGTTCTTCCTCGTGCCGGTCGGGCGCGGGATCCGGAGCGACATCATCTCCGCGCGCGAGCACGAGGTCATGCTGAACCGGATTTACGACTGGACGAAGACTCTGCCGTTCGACATCAAGACCACCGCCGCGCAGCACTACCGCCGCGTAGTCATGCAGCGGATGGCGCAGGAGCACGCGCAGGCGGGCGGCGGCGGCGCCGCGCCGTACTTCACGCGGCTCTCGGCCACGCCGGGTTTCTCGCTCGGCGACGTCGGGCGGGCGGCGAAGGGCGTGAACGACGCCAACGGGTTCGTGTTCATCGGCCACACGGGCGACGTCTGTCCGAGCGGATTCCTGCCGCTTTCCGGCGGCAACGTGCGCGAGCGGTCGCTCGTGGACATCTACCGGAACGACCCGCTGTTCGTGGAGATGCGCGACTACACGAAGCTCAAGGGGAAGTGCGGCTGGTGCGATTTCCGGGACGTCTGCGGCGGGTCGCGGTCGCGCGCGTACGGCGTGACGGGGGACGTGCTGGCGAGCGAGCCGTACTGCATCTACGTCCCGCCGCGGCCGGCGGGGCTCGAGAAAGCGCTGCCGAAGGAAGAGATAGAAAAGGCGGAGGCGTTCATCCGCTGATCGTCCTGCCGGCGCGCTTTCCCTTCGCCGCAGCGTCTCGTGCCTCGTGCTTCGTGCGTCGTGCCGCGCACGCGTCGAAACGAAGCACGAGGCACGAAGCACGTCCTTTTCACGAACTTCTCATGGCGCCGTCATGATCTGTTAATATGCTTTCGTAATACTGGACCCGCAGAATCCGATTCGCGGAGCCCCGCCATGAAATTCAGCCTCGCCACGAACTTCGACGACGCCCTGATCGAGCAGGTCAGGCCCTTCCCCGTGAAGGAGCTTTTCGGCAAGCTCTCGAAAGACATCGCCGGCGGCGGGCGCGCGACTTACCAGATCGTCGGGATCGACCGCCGCCGCGTGAAGCAACACGTGGAACTCGCGCACCGGAACGGCATCGGCTTCAACTACCTGCTCAACGCCGCGTGCCTCGACAACCTCGAGTTCACCCGCGGCGGGCAGAAGTCGATCCGCGGCCTGCTCGGCTGGGTCTGCGACATCGGGTGCGAGTCCGTGACCGTGAGCTCGCCGTTCCTTTTGCGCATCGTGAAGGAGTGCTACCCGCAGCTGCGCGTGCGCGTGTCGGTGTTCGCGACGGTCGATCACGTCCGAAAGGCGAAGATGTGGGAGGACCTGGGCGCGGACTGCCTCATGCTCGACTCGATCCTCGTGAACCGGGAATTCGAGGTGCTGAAGGCGATCCGGAAGGGCGTGAAGTGCGAGCTGCAGCTGATGGTGAGCAACAACTGCATGCAGTCGTGCGCGATGTCGCCGTACCACATGAACACGCTGGCGCACGCTTCGCAGAGCGGGCATCACACGAAAGGCTTCTTCATCGACTGGTGTTTCCTGAAGTGCACGCAGATGAAGCTGCTCGACCCGGTGAACTACATCCGTTCCGAGTGGATCCGGCCGGAGGACCTGCACCATTACGAGGCGCTGGGGTACGACTCGTTCAAGATCACGGAGCGCGGGGCGCCGACGGCGGCGCTGGTCGGGCGGGTGCGGGCGTGGTCGGAGCGGCGGTACGACGGCAATCTTCTCGACCTCGTGCAGCCGTTCGGGTTCGACCTCGCGCGGCCGGGGGACGGGGCGATGGGGCTCTGGTGGCGGCTGAAGCACCTGTTCCGGCCGTTCACGGTGAGCCTGAAGAAGATGTGGAACGTGAAGAAGCTCGCCGAAGAGCGCGGGATGCTGGGGACGCGCGAGGGCGCGGCGCCGGTGACGATCGACAACCGCGCGCTCGACGGGTTCATCGGGCGGTTCCTGACGGCGGGCTGCAAGGACGTCGACTGCGAGACGTGCCGGCACTGCCACCGGTGGGCGGAGAAGTCGGTGAAGATCGATCCGGAGTACAAGCGGAAGTGCCTGAAGCTGTACGAGGAGATCTTCGCCGACATGCACTCGGGGCGGATGTGGGGGCTGGTGCCTTCGAACGGGGCGGTGCCGATGCCGGAGGCGGCGGCGATGGACGTCAAGGCGAAGCCGGAGACGACTTAGGGAAGGGCCGTGCTTCGTGCGTCGTGCCTCGTGGGGCGGGGAAGGCGGCTACTTTTCGGTCGCCCACTCTCTTGTGAAGTCCTCCCAGCCTTTCTCGAACTCGGCGCGGGGGATCCCCCAGGCGTCCTCCACCGAGGCCAGCAGGTCGCACTGGTTCTCGCGCAGCGCGGCGTGAAGCTCGCTCCACTTGCCCGCGTTCGGACCCTTCACGAGATACCGCACGATCAGCAGCGACTGCAGGTCGAGCGCGCCCGAGGTCATCCTGAGCTTGGCGTCGAACTTTTCCAGCGGCGTCGCCTTCCCGCCCTCGATGAGCTGCAGGGCCTGCTGCCGCAGGTTCTCCTGCGGATAGAAGTCGTTCTGCAGGAGGTAGCAGATGCCTTCCTCGATCCACAGCGATCCGGCATCGCCGCGGAACTCCAGCATCCGCGAGACGAGCTGGTGGCAGGCTTCGTGGAGGAACGTGGGCCGGCGCGCGCCGGACGCCGCTTCCCAGGAGCCGAACGAGTAGTCCATGAACGTGAACCCGTCGGCCTTCGGGGCCTGAAGCTCGCCGCCGTAGACGTCGCGCGCGGTTTCGACGGCCGTGCGGCGGAAGTCCTCGGGCGTGCGGCGGACGATGAGCGTCACGGGGTAGTCGAGAGGCAGTTCCTCGAGTCCGAACACCTTGCGGAACCGATCGAGGCCGGCTTCGAGCCGGTCGGCGCAATCGCGGGCGTTCATTTCGGCGTCGGTGAAGACGCGGAAGTTCTCGGTCAGCGCCATCGAGTGCTCGCCGTCGCCGAACACGCGTTCTTCGAGCGCCGTGGTCGGCTCCATCGCGGGCCAGGTGCCGCCCTCCGTGAGGCGCCAGTCGTCGAGGACCAGCTGTGAAGGGCCCTCTCGGATGAGAAACTCGAGCCCGTCGACGTCGGTCCAGCGCGGGACGCCGTCGGAGCGGAACTGGTAGAAGGGGAGGACGATTTCCGACCAGACGCCGGGGCGGACGGCGAACTTGCGCCAGAAGACCCCGCCTGTGGCCGGCAGGCGGACGACCACGACGCGTTCGACCGTGCCGCGCAGCCAGATCCAGCCGCGCAGGGAGTTGCACTCCGTGAGGTCGCCCTTGACCCGTTTCGTGGCCAGGCGCGCGCCGTCCTTCCTGGCCCGCCAGAGGAGGGCTCCCGAACCGCTCTTCGCGCCCTCGTCGATGCGCTCCGTCGAGCCGTCCATCGCGGTCCACTCGGCGGCGCTGTCGGGGGACTCGAAGTCGGCGACGGCGTCGTCGGCGCGGGCGGGGAGGGCTGTGGCGAAGAGAAGCAGAGTGAGCGCGGATTTCATGGCGCGGATGATACACGCGAGGCGGAGGTCGAGGCCAGCGGGAGGTGAACGGCGGGTTCGGAGTTCGGCGTTCGGAGTTTGGCGTTCGACGCGTCAGCGGCCAGACAGGCTGCGCGCGAAGTCCGGCGGCAGGGCCACGCGGGCGCGCAGGTCGCCGGAGGTGGCTACGACTTCGGCGGAGCGAAAACCCACGGCGCGGAGCGTCGCGGCGTCAATAACGGCGCCGGTAGCTTGAATCGTCACCAGGTCGAGGCTCGCGCCGGTCGCCGGATCCGTGAGGGTGAGGGACTCGCACGGGTAGAAACTCTCGATGACGTACGTTTGCGGACGTCTCGGGCCGTCCGCGCCCGATTCGAAGATCCCGGCTCGGATGGCGGGCGGAACCGAAAGCAGGAAGCTGACGACGTCGACTGCAAGTGTGATGCCGACGATGCCGCCGACCACGCCAAGGAGAGCGAGGAACGCACTGCCATAGTCTCCCTCGCCAGACGGGACGGAACACAGCGCGACCAGGCCGATCAGCACGCCGTCAATCGTCCACGATTCGCCGCGGATCGTCAGCCGCCGGAGATTTTCGCTGGTTTCGCGCTCGTACGTCGAAGCGGCTCGGACCTGCGCTACGAAAGTCGCGTGCGCGTCGGAACTGTCGAGCCATCGGACCACGATCGAGTTCTGAACATCGACGACACGCGCCGGTTCGGTTCCGAAGGTCCGCTGGCGTTCCCAGGCGAGATGGAGAGGTGTGCAGCCTTCGAAGGCGATGGTGGTGGCCAGGAGCAACCCGGCGGCGGAGATTCGCGAGAATCGTGCGGCCATGCCCGGCCACCTCCCGGGGCCGCGTGGATTCTACTTCTTTGCGGCCCAGAACTTCTCCAGCGCCGCGCGGCATTCGGCGGGGAAGGTCAGGAACGGCGCGTGGCCGGCGCCCTCGATCGGGACGACGCGCGCGCCCGGGATCTGCGCCGCGACCTCGTGGGCGCGGGCGAGCGGCGAAATTGCATCGGCAGTCCCGTGCAGGATCGCGACGGGGCAGGCGATGCGCGCCAGATCCAGCCCGCCCAGGCCCGCTTCGATCGCGTCGTACAGCCCGACCATCCCCTCGACCGACGGCAGCCGCCGCTTGCGCGCGAGTTCCTTCTGCAGCTCGTCAAATCCCGGCCGGCGACGGTCCGCTTCGCTCCAGACGGCCTTGTAGAACTCGAGAAGCGCCTTGTTGCGGTCGCGATCGAGGGCGGCGCGCATGCGGACGGCGCGGTCGCCGCCGAAATTGGACATGGCGAGGACGGCGGCGGAGCGGACTTTGGAAGGGTCTTCGACGGCGCAGGCGAGGGAGAGGACGCCGCCCAGGGACCAGCCGACGAAGTCCGCGGGGGAGGGAAGGACGTCGAGCACGGCGCGCGCGAGGTCGCGGAGCGTGAAACCGGGAGCCCAGGGCGTGGCCCCGTGGCCGGGGAGGTCGAACAGGAGGGAAGCGCGGCCCGGGAGGTCGGCGAACGAGCCCCAGACGGAGATTTCGGCGGACCAGCCGTGGAGGAAGACGGTGAGGGGGCCGGCGCCTCGGAGCTCGGAGTGCAGATTCACTCCAGGTGCTCCTGCCGCCCGACCGCGCAGGCCGCCGCGAGGTGGCGCCGAAATCCGGCATCGATGTCGGCCGGCGTGCCCAGGCGGAAATGATGCACGAAGCAGCGGGGGCCCAGCGAGTCGACCCGGAAAAACGTGCGGTGCTTGACGCAGCGCGTCAAAACGAGGTGCCCCCGGAGCGCGTCCGCGAGCGGGACCGCCGCGGCGAAGATCATCCGCGACTGCAGGCCGATGCGTGTGCGGGCCGGCGCGAGCGTGACCGGACCGAAGGCGCGGGCGGCGGCGAAAAGGGCGTCGAACAGGGCCCGGATCCGGGGAGGCCGGCCCTTGAAATGGGCCGCCAGCGGGACCCGGCCGCAGGAATGGCTCTGATTGCGGTTCGCGAACGGTCGGCCGCAACGCCGGCACGTCCAGAGGGGAGGTCTCACGGGTACTTGTAGAACCCCTGCTTCGTTTTCTTTCCGAGCTTGCCTTCCGCGACGAGCTTCTTCAGGACCTCCGGCGGGCGGAAGACCTCGGTCTTGAGCTCGCGGAAGAGGTAGTTCGCGATGTCGAGGCGCACGTCGAGCCCGACGAGGTCCGTGAGCTCGAGCGGCCCCATCGGGAACCCGTACCCCAGCTTCATCGCCTTGTCGATGTCCTCCGCGCTCGCCACGCCCTGCTCGAACATGCGCATCGCCTCGAGGCCGATGCAGATGCCGAGGCGGCTGGAGGCGAAGCCGGGGACGTCCTTGACGAGGATGCAGTCCTTGCCGAGCTTCGCGCCGATCTCGCGCGCGGCGGCGATCGTGGCGTCGGACGTGTCGACGCCGCGCACGATCTCGAGGAGCTTCATGAGGTGCGGCGGGTTGAAGAAATGCATGCCGCAGATTCTGTCCCCGCGCCGCGTGGACTTCGCGATTTCCGATATCGACAGGCTGCTGGTATTGGTCGCGAGCACGGCGTCCCTCGGCGCCGCCTCGTCGAGCCGGCGGAAAATGTCCGCCTTGATCTCCATCTTCTCGGGCGCCGCCTCGATCACCAGCCGCGCCCCCGCGGCCGCGGCCGCGAAGTCCGACGTGCCCTTCAGCCGCGCCAGCGCCGCGTCCCGGTCCGCCGGCGTCACCTTCCCCTTCTCGATCCCCTTCGCCAGATTCTCGCGCACCTTCGCCAGCCCCTTCTCCACGAACTCTTCCCGGATGTCGTACAGCGCCACCTCGAACCCGCCCTGCGCCGCGACCTGCGCGATGCCGTGGCCCATGGTGCCGGCGCCGATGACGGTGACCTTGTCAGGCATGCTGCGGATCTCCTGAGCCGGCGTACGCGCGCTTCGTCGCGAGAATCGCTTCGACCACCAGCCACGCCGCCAGCACGAACAGCACCGCGGCGACGACGGCGGCCTGTTTCGTCTGCAGGGAAGCGCCGGCGGTGAACCCTTCCTTCATGAAGAGGACGAGCGAGGTCATGGTGGTGATGATGAGGAAGACCATGGGGAGGCCGACGAACCAGGCGCGTTTCTTCGACTGGAGGAGCCAGACGGTGATGCCGAGGAGGGTGAGGCCGGCGAGGAGCTGGTTGGAGGTGCCGAAGACGAGCCAGTAGGTTTTCCAGGCTTCGCCGGTGGCGGTCATGAGGAAGTAGCCGGGGATGGCGAGGGTGAAGACGGTGCCGATGATACGGCCGGTGTGGCCTTTCATGCCGCTGAGTTCCGTGAAGATCTGGCGGCCGAGGCGCGTGCAGACGTCGAGGGTGTCGAAGATGAACGTGGCGAACGCCAGGGTGCCGAAGGAGATGGCGAAGTCGGTGGGGATGCGGAACAGGCGCAGAAAATTCGCGATGCCGCGGGCGTAGATGTCGTCGGGGGCGCCCTTGGTGCCGGGGGCGAGGACCATGACGGTCGCGAGCGAGATCACGGCGACGACGCCCTCGCCGAGCATCGCGCCGTAGCCGACGGGGCGGGCGTGGCCTTCGCGGTCGATCTGCTTGGAGGTGGTGCCGGAGCAGACGATGCCGTGGAAGCCGGAGCAGGCGCCGCAGGCGATGGTGACGAAAAGGAAGGGGAAGAGGAACTTGGCGCCGGAGCCCCAGCCGACGAAGGCCGGCCAGGTGATGGAGAAGCCGGTGGTGAAGACGAGGGGGCCGACGATGATGCCGAGGAGGCCGGCGACGATGGCGACGTAGAGGAACCAGCCGCCGAGGAAGCCGCGGGGCTGGAGCAGGGCCCAGAGGGGGACGACGGACGCGAGGGCGCAGTAGCAGAGGATTGCGAGCTCCCAGAAGTGGTGCCTGTGGAGGAAAGAGAGCTTGTCGCCGGCGAGACCTGCGGGGGCGCCGAAGACGGCGAGATCCGGCGCGGTGACGGGGATTTTCTGGCCGAACCACACGATGAAAAAGAGGATGGGGACGAAAATCAGGGTGGCGGGCACAGAGGGCAGCTTGTACTTGAAGGCGACGCCGAGGATGAAGGCCAGGAGGAGGTACATCCCGCTGGACGAGGCGACGCCGGGGCCGTAGCTGTCGGAGACGAAGGCCCGCGCGGTCAGGTCGGTGAACGCGACGATCACGTACATGAGCGAGAGCCAGATGAACGTGAGGAAGACGTAGAACGCGCGGCCGCTCGTGTGCTCGCGCATGACCTCGGCGACGGAGCGCGCCTTGTGCCGCACGGAGGCGACGAGCGCGGAGAAGTCGTGGACGGCGCCGATGAAGATGCAGCCGAGGACGATCCAGAGAAGCGCGGGGAGCCAGCCGAACATCATGCCGGCGAAAATGGGGCCGACGATCGGGCCGGCGGCGGTGATGGCGGAGAAGTGCTGGGCGGCGAGCATGCCCGGCGCCGTGGGGGCGTAGTCGACGCCGTCGTTCATTTCGTGCGCCGGGGTCGTGGCCGCGTCGTCGAGCTTGAAACCGCGCGCGAGGATGCGGCCGTAGACGAGGTAAGCCGTCCCAAAGGCCGCGAGCACGACGATCGCGATGACGGTGAGACTCACTTCTTCCGTTTCTCCAGGAAGGCGGTCATCCGTTTCTTCTTTTCATCCGTCTCGAACAGGACCGCCTGCGAGAGCTGCTCGATGGCGGTGTCAGGCTCGCCGGCGCGGAACGCGGCGTTGACCGCCCACTTGGTGAGCCGGACGGCGAGGCCGGCGTTTTTCATGATCTCGGCGGCGGTCTTCTTCGCCTCGTTCAGGACTTCGGCGTCGGCGACGACGCGGTTGACGAGGCCGATGCGCTCGGCCTCTCTCGCGTCGATGATGCGCCCGGTGTAGAGCAGCTCCTTCGCGCGGCCGGCGCCCACGAGACGGGCCAGGCGGTACGTCCCGCCCGCGCCCGCGATGATCCCGAGCCCGACTTCCGGCTGCCCGAACTTCGCGGACTCGCCCGCGATCCGGAGGTCGCAGGCCATCGCGAGCTCGCACCCGCCGCCGAGCGCGAATCCGCGGATCGCGGCGATCACCGGGGCGGGGAAGTCCTCGACGCGCCGGAACAGACCCGTGTTGATCCCCTTGAGCGCGTCCTCGCGGTTCCGGTCGCGCAGCTGCGCGATGTCCGCCCCGCCGGCGAACGCCTTATCGCCGGCGCCGGTCAGAATCACGCAGTCCGCCTTGTCCCGCAGATCCTCCAGCACCGCCGTCAGCTCCTGCACCACGGCGAGATCGATCGCATTGCGCACCTCGGGGCGGTTCAGCGTGATCGTCGCGAGGCGGTCGTCGAGCGCGACGAGGATCGTTTGCCAGGCCATGGGAGGCTCCGAGTGCGGTTGAAGGTCGAGCGTTGAAGGTCGAGAAAGGCCGTGATCGGCGTGGACATCCCCCGGGATGCCCCGGCGCCGATTCAGTTTTCATCGATGAAGGTCCGAATGGAAAGGGCTTTCTGCGCCGATCACCCCCTGTCGAACCGCGGGGCCGATCAGGGTCCTTCTCGACCCTCGACGCTCAACCCCCTACGGCACCACGACAATCTTCCCGAATTGCTCCCGCTTCTCCAGCATCTCGTGCGCCTTGCGGATCTCGGAGAGCGGCATGACGCGGTCCACCACCGGCTTCAGCTTCCCCTGCCCCACGAGCCGCAGGATCCGCAGCACCTCGCCGCGCGAGCCCATCGTCGAGCCCAGGATCGAGAGCGACTTGAAAAACACGAGGCGCAGGTCAAACTTCACCTCGGCGCCGCTCGTCGCCCCGCACGTCACCGCGCGACCGCCCTTCGCCAGACACCGCAGGCTCCCGTCGAACGTCGCGCTCCCCACGTGCTCGAACACGATGTCCACCCCGCGCTTGTTCGTCCGCCGCCGGACCTCTTCCACGAAACTCTCGTACGGGAACGCGTCGTCCGCCCCCAGGTCCCGCGCCTTCCCACGCTTCGCGTCCGTCGACGCCGTCGCCCACACCCGCGCTCCGAACAGCTTCGCGATCTGCACCGCCGCGCTGCCCACCCCGCTCCCCGCCGCGTGCACCAGCACGTCGTCGCCGGGCTTCACCCCGCAGCGCGCGACCAGCATGTGCCACGCCGTGAGAAACGTGAGCGGGACGGCCGCAATCTTCTCGAACGCCATGTCGCCCGGCACCGGCGTCAGCAGCCGCGAGGGCACCTTCACGTACTGCGCATACCCCCCGTCCCGCGTCTCGCCCATGATGCCGTAGTCGCGGCAGAGGTTGTCGTTCCCCTCGCTGCACGCCTCGCAGGTCCCGCACCCGAACCCCGGCGCCACCACCACCCGGTCTCCCGCCTTCGCGTTCCGCACCACCGACCCGACTTCCTTCACCACCCCGGCCATGTCGCAGCCGGGAATGATGGGAAGCGGAAAATTGTGCCCCGGCACGCCGCGGCGCACCCAGAGGTCGAGATGGTTGAGTGCGCAGGCCTTCACCTCCACCACCGCCTCGTCGGCGGCGGGGGAGGGATCGGAGAGATCCTCCGGGGTCAGGACGTCGGGACCCCCGTGGGCGTGGACTCTCCAGGCTTTCATGCCGGCCTACTTGCCCTTGAACTTCGGCGTCCGCTTCTCTACGAACGCCGTGATGCCTTCCTTCGCGTCCTCGCTCTGGAAGAGCTGCTGCTGCAGTTCGCGCTCCAGCGTCAGCGCGTTCTCGAACGGAATCTCGGGGCCGCTCTGGCAGCACCGCTTGATGTTCCCCACCGCCTTCGACGCCTTTCCGGGCGGGCAGAAGCTCTTCGCGAACGCCACCACCTTGTCCATGAATCCTTCGGCCTCGAAGATGTCGGTCACGAGGCCCATCTCCTTGGCCGCCTCGAACGAGAAGTTGTCCCCCTTGATCATGAGTTCGAGCGCCTTGCGCTTCCCGACGATCCGCGTGAGCCGCTGCGTGCCGCCCGTGCCGGGCAGGACGCCGAGGGAGATTTCGGGGAGGCCGATTTTTCCGCCGTTCTTCTTCGCGATGATCATGTCGGTGGCCATGGCGATTTCAAGGCCGCCGCCGACGCAGTGGCCGTTCAGGGCCGCGATGAAGAGCTTGGGCGTCTGTTCCATGCGCGAGAGCGTCTCGTTCGCGTGGAGGCAGAAGTAGTATTTGAACTTGGGCGTGACGCTCGAGAGCATCTTGATGTTCGCGCCCGCGCAGAAGAACTTCTCGCCGAATCCGGTCAGGACGACGACGTGGGTGTCGTCGTCGAAGCGCGCCGAGAGGATGGCCTCGTCGAGGTCGCGCATCATCTCGTGGGTGTAGGTGTTGGCGGGTGGATCGTTGAGTTCGATGAGCGCGACGCCGTCGCCGAGCGGTTTGTAGTTCGCGAGCTTGGGACTTGCAGGTGCGGCCACCGTCATTGGTCTCTCCTGTCAGGTTGGATTTTCGCGAAATCGCGCGAAAAGCAGGTGTTAGGGGTTAGCTGTGAGGGGTGAGGTACGCCAGGGATGAGGAATCAGGGCTCTGGGACGGCCAGCTCCTGACTCCTGCCGTACCTCACTCCTCACACCTAATCCCTAACCACTGCAGTTCGCCCGGTGGCGATTCAGCTCAGATCCACCCAGACGCTCTTGGTATTCAGGTAGCCTTCAAGGCACTCGCGGCCGAGATCGCGGCCGAACCCGCTCATTTTGTACCCGCCGAACGGGATCGCGGGATCGAATATTCCGTAGGTGTTGATCCAGACGGTGCCGGCCTTGAGCGCGCGCGCGACCCGGTGCGCCTTCTTGACGTCGCTCGTCCAGACGGCGGAGGCCAGGCCGTAGCAGGAATCGTTGGCGAGGCGGACGACGTCGTCGATCTCCTTGAAGCGGAGGACCGAGAGGACGGGGCCGAAAATCTCTTCCTGCGCGATCTTCATGTCGGGCTTCACCTCGGTGAAGACCGTGGGCTTCACGAACCAGCCCTTCCCGTTCACCGCGTTCTTCTCGCCGCCCGCGACGCATTTCGCGCCCTGCTCCCTGCCGGAGGCGATGTAGCCCAGGATCTTCTTCTGCTGTTCCTCGGAGACCTGCGGGCCGACGCGGACCTTGGGGTCCATCGGGTCGCCCTGCAGGAGCTTCCCGGTGCGCTCAACCAGCTTCGCGACGAGGTTGTCGTGCGCGCTCTCCTGCACGAACAGCCGCGAGCCCGCGGCGCAGACTTCGCCCTTGTTGTAGAAGATCCCGTTGGCCGCACCGCGCACGGCGGAATCGAGGTCGGCGTCGGCGAAGACGATGTTGGGAGACTTGCCGCCGAGCTCGAGTGTGACCTTCTTCAGCGTGGTCGAGGCCGCCTGCATGATCCGGATGCCGGTCTCGGTCGAGCCGGTGAACGAGATCTTGTCGATCCCCGGGTGCGTCGCCATCCCCATCCCCGTCGTCGCGCCGGGCCCGCAGATCACCTGCACCACGCCGGGAGGGAAGCCCGCTTCCGTGAAAATCTCCCCGAGCTTGAGCGCGGTGAGGGGGGTCTGGGAAGCGGGTTTCAGGATGACGGTGCAGCCTGCCGCGAGGGCGGGGGCGAGTTTCCAGGTGGCGAGCAGGACGGGGAAGTTCCACGGCACGATGGCGCCGACGACGCCGGCGGGTTCCTTGAGCGTGTAGTTGAACGAGCCGGGGGAGATGCCGACGGTGTCTCCGGTGATCTTGGTGGCCCAGCCGGCGAAGTACTGGTAGCAGCCGGCGCTCCACGGCACGTCGATCTTTGACGACTCGAAGATCGGCTTTCCCTGGTTGGCGGTCTCGAGCTTCGAGATTTCGTCGAGCTTAGCCAACATGAGCTCGCCCGCCTTCCAGATGAGCCGTCCGCGGTCGGCGGCGCTCATCTTCCCCCACGGCCCTTCGAGCGCCGCGCGCGCCGCGGCGACGGCCGCGTCGAGGTCCTCGGGGCCGGCTTCCGCGACGGTGCCGATCTGTTCCTGCGTCGCGGGGTTCCAGGCCGCGAATGTCTTCCCCGACTTCGCGTCCGTCCACTGGCCGTTGATGAGGAGCTTGCAGGACGTCACCGGGACCTCCGGGGTCATGGGAGGGGCGCTATTCTACGGGGCAGAGGGGGCGAGTCAATACCGGGCAACGGGAGTCGGCGGATCCGATTGGCTGATTCTTGAACGGCGGTTCAACCAGGGCAGGGC
>JACPRD010000106.1 GCA_016190145.1 Planctomycetota bacterium
CGCAGGAGCGGTGGCCGGGACGGCGCGGGCACGCAATCATTCCGACAAGCAAGTCCGCTCAGGTGCCCGCGCCGGCCCGTGCCACCGCGCCGCACCGCTCGGGCGTCTGATACGGAGCTCGATTTTTTCTCAGACTCTCAGACGTCGCGGGCGCAGCGGAAGCCGAAGTTGTCGGACGCCCGCTTCGGATCCATCGCGTATTTCACAGCGCAACGCGTGTAGAACACGGGCGAGCGCCAGGAACCGCCGCGCAGGACACGCATGGGCTCGGCCTGGGATTCTTCCTGGGAAGCGACCCTGTCGAGGCACCACTGCCAGACGTTGCCGACGAGGTCGAAGACGCCGTAGTAGCTTTTGCCCAGCTTGAACTGATCGACGGCTGTGGTGTCGCCGTGCCCGCTCTCCGAGGAGTTGGCCTTCTCCGGATCCCACACGTTTCCCCAGGGCCAGATGTTACCCCCGGGCCCGCGCGCGGCCTTCTCCCACTCCTGCGACGTCGGCAGCCTCTTCCCTTTCCAGCGCGCGAACGTGAACGCGTCCTCCCAGGTCACGAAGGTCACGGGGTGGTTGGCCTTCGGCTTCGGGAAGATCACCTTGCCCTCGTTCTCGCCGGTTCCGAGCCAATGGGCGGGCATGGCGTAGCCGGTGGCGGCGGTGAACTCGCGGTACTCCGCGTTCGTGACCGGATACTTGTCGATCCAGAAGCCGGAGAGATGCTCGCCCCGGGACCACTCGAGCTCGGACGCGAACCACTCGTCTTCCCACTCCCGGTGCGCGCGCGTCAGGAGCTTCACCTGCTCCTTCGTCGTTCCGACCGTGAAGCCGCCGGGCGGGATGTAGACCATTCCCTGCGGGGCCATCAGGCGTTTCGTGCCGGGTCCGATCTCCATCGCTAACCCACCGCCTTCGCCAGGATTACGGAGATGTTGTCGGGGCCGCCGCGCTCGAGCTCCGTCTTCACGAGCATGTCCACCGCCGGCCAGAGATCCTCCCCCGCCTTCGAGAGGATTCCTTCGAGGTCGCGGTCCTCCATGTCCTCCATCAACCCGTCCGAACAAAGCAGAAAAAGGTCCCCGCGGTCCACTTTTTCCACCAGGAATTCCGGGTCGATCCGCGACTGGATCCCCAGAGCCCGCGTCACGAACTTCTTCGACCGCTTCTCCTCCCCCTGCGGCACCGTCTCCGGCGCCTCCGCCGCCCAGGAGTGGTCTATCGAAAGCTGCGCCAGCTTCGGCCCGCGCAGCCGGTAGACGCGCGAGTCCCCCATGTTCCCCACGATCACGTGGTCCGCGCACTCCACGATGAACGCGATCGTCGCCCCCATCTTGTGCTTCCGCTCCCGCGACGTCGCCGCCAGCCAGAGATCGGCGTTGATCGAGTGAAGCCACTCCCGGCACGACACCGCCAGCCGCCCCAGCGCCTCCTGCGGCCGCCCCTTCGTGCGCCTCCGCTCCTCGAACGCCCGGATGAAATTCGCCGACATCGCCTGCACCGCCATCTGGCTCGCCACCTCCCCCGCCTGCAGCCCCCCCATTCCGTCCGCGACGATCGCGAAACGCTCTTCCTCCGAAAAGTACAGCGCGTCCTCGTTGTTCCTGCGCTTGCGGCCGAGGTCGGTTTTTCCGGCCATCAGGAAGTGGATAAGTCACCTCCTGCGGTTTCGGCTTCGTCTGCGCCGCGGGTGCGGGCGAAGACCCAGGCGGCGAGGAGGAAGGTGGTGATGGCGGCGGCGGTGAGGATGAAGCCGGGGGGCCGGTCGTCGGCGGGGAGGAGGCGGCCGAGTTTCCCCTGGGAGGCGGCGAGGAGGCCGGCGTTCCAGGTGAAGTGGGCGGCGACGGTCGTGGCGAGGGAGCCGGAGTGGAGGGCCATCCAGGAGAGGAGGATGCCGAAGAGGCCGACGGTGACGACGGAGATGGGGACCTGGTGGACGACGCCGAAGAGGGCGCCGCAGCCGAGGATACCGATCCACTTGCCGAGGTCGCGGCGGAGGCCGGAGAGGACGAGGCCGCGGAACAGGAATTCCTCGCAGAGGGCGGGGAGGAAGGCCATGAAGACGAGCATTGCGGGGAAGGACTTGAGGGACTCGATGCGCTGGCCGAGCTGTTCGGTGTGCTCGAGGGCGGTCTCCTGGAAATACGGGATCTTGATGAGGAGGTGATTGAGGTGGAACGCCAGGACGAGGCCGGCGGCCGCCAGGAGGGGCGCGAGGGCGAGGTGAACCGGGTTTCCGCGGCGGAGCCGGAAGGTGCTGCGGAAGTTGAGGCCGCCCACGACGGCCAGCGCCGCCGCGGGGGCGGCGATGAGGAAGATCTGCTGCACGAGGAACTGGCGCTGGGTGGACAGGCCGACGAGGGACGCGGCGAAGGCGAGCTGAAGGGCCATCATGGCGATGACCGCGGCGAGGGCGTGGCCGAGGCCGGGGCGCGCGGTCCCGAACGTGCGGAGCCACTGGCGCCAGTCGAATTCCGCGCCTCCGCGGAGCAGGACGTCCTCGCGCTGGAAGATGGACCAGGTCCAGCGGAGGGCGACGAGCGCGTAGAACGCGGAGGAGGCGACCGTCGCCAGCAGGTGGCCCCACTTCCAGTCCCCGGACAGCAGCTGCACGGTGAGCATCGCGCAGTTCTGGACGGGCAGGAGCGCGAGCGCGTAGTTGAACTCGATGCCGGGGATGAGCGCGCTGAACGCCGTGATGTTGGCGATGATCATGACGGGAGTCAGGTAGACCATCGACTCCTTGTACGAACGGGCGAAGGCGGAGAGGCCGAGGCAGAGGGCGCTGAAGAAGAGCGTGAGCGGGAGCATGGGGAGGATCACGAGCAGCGCGTTCGAGAAGTTGATGGAGAAGCTGAGCCCGGCGGGGTTGGCGCCCATCATGCTCTTGAAGAAATGCGAGAACGTGAGGCCCATGGACGTGAGGTGGAGCATGGCGGTGACGAGGGCGATCGCCGCGACCGCGAAGTACTTCCCGAGAACGATCTCGCTCCGCAGCGCGGGGCTGACGAGAAGCGTTTCCATCGTGCCGCGCTCCTTTTCGCCGCTCGCCATGTCGATCGCGGGGTAGAACGCGCTCACCGCGGTCATCATCACGAGCAGCATGGCCAGGAGGCGGCCGAGGTGGAACCCGCCGGCCTTCTCGGGCGGCGCCACGCCCGTCGCGACCACGTCGACCGGGCGCGCGTAGCCCTCCGGCTTTCCCGCGAGCCGCTGTTTCAGGAGTTCGCTCCCGTACTCCTCGACGACTTTTTCGACTCGATTCTGTGCGAAGATGGATTCGTCCTTGGCGTTGTTGAAGCGCAGTCCGACGCGCGCCGAGCGCTCTTCGCGGATCGCGTCGGTGAAATCCGGCGGCACGACGATGACGATCTGGAGTTTTCCCTCGAGCAGCCGGGCGTCGTTCGCCTCTGGCGGGGCGTCCGCGAGATCGGACAGTTCCCACGTGCCGTCCGCCTTCAGCCGCTCCACGAGCCCGGGCGCGTGCGCGCCCCCGACGACGCCGACCGCGTACTTCTTTTCCTTCAGCTTCTGCGTCTGCGTCATCAGGACCTGCGAGAACAGGACGAGCATCAGCGGGTAGATCACGATCGGCAGCACGACCATCCCGTACACCGTCCGCTTGTCCCGGAGCGAGTCGAGGATCTCCTTGCGGAAGATGACGCCGACGTTCGGGAGGCGGATCACGTTTTCGCCCCCGGGGCCGCCGGCCGCGCGTCGAACAGCCGGAAGAAGGCATCTTCGAGGTCGGGCGACCCGGTCTGGCGCCTCAGCTCGTCCACCGATCCCTCGGCGAGCTTCCGCCCGTCCGCGATGATCGCCACCCGGTCGCACAGCTTCTCCGCCTCGGCCATCACGTGCGTCGAGTAGATCACGCACTTCCCCGCTTCCTTCGCCCGCCGCACGTACGCCACCAGCACGCGTGCGATCAGGATGTCGAGCCCGCTCGTCGGCTCGTCGAGGATGATGACCTTCGGGTCGTGGACGAGGGCGCGCGCGATGGAGACCTTCTTTTTCATGCCTGTCGACAGCTTGCCGCACTGCGTGTCGGCGTAGGAGCCCATCTCGAACTCCGCGACGAGAGCCTCCTGCCGCGCGCGCACGGCCTCGGGGGACATCCCGTAGAGCCGCCCGAAGTACGCGATCATCTCGCGCGGCGTGAGGCGTTCGTAGACGCCGGTGTCGCCCGACAGGAACCCGATCGACTGGCGGACGAGGTGGGGCTCGCGCTGCACGTCGTAGCCCAGGACCGTCACCGAGCCCGACGTCGGCCGGAGCACTGTGGAGAGAATCCGCAGCGTCGTGGTCTTCCCCGCCCCGTTCGGCCCGAGAAGCCCGAACACCGACCCCGGCGGGCAGTCGAACGACAGCCCGTCGACCGCCGCGACGTCGCCTCGCTTGCGGTCGTGGAAGACCTTCCGGAGATCACGGACCTGGATCATCGAACCCAACTTTGTAGCAGGCGCGTGCCAAGGGAGCGAGGATTCGATGCGCCTTGCTAGCGTTTGAGCTCGATGGAGACGGCGAGGCCGGGGGTTGCCGGATAGCCAAATTTGAGCGATTCAGGCACTGGACGACCGGCAATGAGGTGCCACTCGATTGTCTTCCTCGTCTCCTCAAGCCCGGGCCAGACGATATAGCCGGCCAATTGCGGGTCTCCGAGTAGCCATGTCGGAGGCGGGGCTACGACGTCAGGCAGAGCGAAGCAGCCTTCGTCATCGGTCAGTACGGTACGCAGCTTCCGACTGCGAGCAAGCCGGTGCCCAAAATTCACCGCGACGCCTCGTAGCGGCTTTCCTGTTTCGACATCGGTTACTCTGCCCTTGAGTTCGGATCGGACAGCGCTTGAATCAAGTACCAATTCCAGTACAGATCGATCCTGGATGATCCCCTCTCCAAATGCCGCCCTCCCGTCCTGTGCGAACGCTGCCCCCCAGAATCTTCGCCCGTGAAGCGACTGGCGTGAGGTCCCATAAGACGCGCGCAGCGAGAACAAGTACCCCCCTTCTTCCTGCTTACTCCGGACGTCTCGGTCGATCCAGACCGAGCCGAGATCAGCTCGCTCGTAAGCAATGACTGCGGTCGCGCCTGGTACCGATGCACCGTGCTCGTCGGTCACGACCAAGCGAACAGTACAGGAAGGACTTCGTCGAATCACGATGGAGTATCCGCGCGAATCCGACACAAGAAACGTGTCCTTGAGCGGGCCGGCGTTTGGCATGTCGGTCTCAAACAGGACCGCACCGTCTGTCGAATCGTCCTGCGAAAGCGAAAAGGAGATTCTCATTTCCGCGGGGACCCCCCTGATTTCGAATCGTCCAGCAATGTCTGTGCGTAGGTCCAGCCTGCCATCGCCTCCGCAAACCAGCTTGTAGGCCTTCCGAAGCGGCAGTTCCGTCAGACCGGCAGTCAGAGCGCACGTTAGAGATTGATTGGCTTGCGGATCGCCACTCTCAGCCTGAACCACTCCGTTGATATTCGCGGTCTGATCAATTCTAAGAATCCAATCGGCTTTTTCCGTGGCGACATCTAATATCTGGAATTCCCGTTGATGCCACTGCATCGGTTCACGTGAGGAAGATCTACCTGCGCAAATTGTCCACATCCCCTTCCTCTCTCGTGTGGCGGCGACCAGATGGACCACAGGCTGTCGCAGCAATTCAGAGCAAGTGACCTGTCCCGATGGGGAAATGCAAGCGACTCTCCAGGCATCTGCGGAGAATTTGTCAGGTGGCTCGATATGAACCGTGACGGAGAATTCATGGTTTCCGTTGTTCCCTGGTCCCACACCTTCGTTGTCTGGATCGGCAACCCGGCTCTCAATTCCCGGAGCGGGCGACTGCACTGTATCGACGTAGAAGCCTCTGAAAACGAAGACACCCAGCCCCAGAATTCCCAGGGCGGCGATACCCATCCGGACACGCTTGGAGCTCAAGTCGACTCTCTCCGCACATCAGGGGCAGTAAGGGAGCGGTCGGACCAGGACCTGCACGAAGCCTGACTCCCCCCAGAAATATCCCGGTCCCGGACCACCTGGAGTCAGCGTAATCCTCTTCAGTTTCACCTGCGCCCGTGGATCGTAGTGCCCACCCATGACGTTGCCGCCTGTCCCTCCATTCCCGTATTCCCATGAACCGGGCCCCCCGCTGCCTCCGGTCGCGAGTACGATTCGACCTCCGAGCGCCCCGGCGTTGCCGCCATTTCCTCCACCGCCATTCGGACCGCACGCCCCACCTGGCCCGCCATACGCGAATGCGTCGTCCTTTTGTGACTCTGCCTCCGCATGACCGCCGGTTCCACCAAATGTCAGCCCGAATCCGCCGGGTCCACCAGTGGCGATCGATACGCCGGAAACGGAGTATGACTGCGCACACCCGCCGTTTCCTCCTCTGTACCCCGGGGCACCAGTTCCACCGAGAGCCATCGCCCCCCGGTCGCCGGTTGCGTGTGCACTTCCTCCATATCCACCCTCGACTCCTGAACCTCCCGGCCCACCTGTTGCCTCTGCTGTTCCAGAGGAGGTCGCTGTTGCGTCGCCTCCCGTCCCTCCTCTGAGGCCCGCAGCGATACCTCCTGCGCCACCCGTGGCCACGGCCATGCCGTCGGTAGATACGGCGAATGCTTCCCCACCCTTCGATCCGCCTCCACGCGCATCACCGCCAACCGCTTTGGAATTTCCCTTGTCAGCAATCGCATCAGCTCGGCCGCCGATCCCGCCATCGGGGCCTCCCCTGCCCCCGTAGGCGAATGAGTCTCCGCGCCCGAGGGCCTCCGCACGCGCGAACGCGCCGTCGCTCGCCTCCGCCGAATCTCCACCGTATGCCCTCGCCTCGAACGCGGAAATCGCGTTCGCTTGACCTCCGCTCGGGTCAAGGCCGGCGTTTCCACTTCAGCCTACGGCACATGCGACGACAGTTGGAGACTTCCCGCCACCGAGCCCGAGGGCCGTAGCGGCTGCTGCGGTGCTAGTTCCCGGATCGCAGACCACGTAAATTGCCGTATTGTCAACCTGTGACTCGATCGCCATGGTGACGAGATCGTTTCCGGTGAGGATAACGATCTCGTTTTCGGCAGACGGCGAAATAGCGTCCCTTGACCATCGGACCAGGATCGGTTTCTTCCCCTTCTCGCTCGAATATGAGGCATCGGCGGATCGTACGTCGCCAGCCATTCCGGACATCAGCGTAGCAAAGTCAGCCAGAGCGACTCCGAGATCAACCGCATTTAACCGCGGTGGACCAGAGAGGCTCGGCCCAGGATCCAGCCCTGACCTGTCGATCGCCTCCCGCAAGATGGCCTCGGGAGTTGAGGTCTGAGCCTCTGTCCTGAACCCGATTTGCGCGGCGACGATCGTAATGGTGAGAATTACGTGCCTCAGCATAGCGATTCTCCCTCTTTCTCGAGGAGTGTCCTCCTGTCAGACTCCCGTCACGGAATCAACAGCCGATCAGCGTACAAGCGGATGCGGGTCGATTCAAGGACACACTTAACTCGCTTCGGAGACACAGGCACGGGATCAGCCCATCTTGCGATTCGGCTGAGAATCAGGAAAACGGTTCCGACCACCGTTCGTTGTACTTGCCTGGCATTCTCTTGGATTCCCGCATGAGATTCGCGTACCACTTGATCTTCGAGCCGAGCCAGTTGAGGATGTCCGTTATGCGCAAGGCCCTGCTCGCCGCGATGGCCCTCGGCGCGGCGTCCTGCACCACGGCGTACTCCTACCGCAAGAACACGGTCGTGGTGCGCAACGAATCCGGAGGGCCGATTTTCGACGTCGCCATCGAAATCCGCGGAGACCGGCACTCCCTCGGAGCGCTCCACCCCGGCGATGATCGACACGTCACGGTTCGACCCGCGCTCGGAGGACGCGTGACCCTGACCTGGCGAACCGCGGCCGGCGCCACCGCGACCTGGGAGGGCGGAGAGCTCGAGGATTACGTCTACCACGTGGAGTACAGGATCCGGCAGGAGCGCGTCGAAGAGGAGATCCGGATGCGCACGTGGAGCGACTGACGGGCTAAGCGACAGAAGGTAAGTGCTTTCCCACCCGCTGCGATGCTGACACCGGCACCCTTCGACTCGCCCTGCGGGCTCGCTCAGGGTAAGCCGGGCCGCGTGGGGCTATGAGGTGAGAAGTCTCTTACTCGGCCCGGCTTAGGATTCGTCCGGAAGTCCGCGCTCTTCCTCCGCCTCCACCTCCGCTTCCTGCACGGCGCGCCGCTCGCTCGGATCCAGCATCAGGAACAGCCCGCCTGGGATCGTCCAGATCCCCTGCCCGAGCCGGACGAGCAGCGACAGCCCGACTGCCGTGGGCTCCGGCATGCCCACTTTCCGGAAGAACCCGATAAACGCCGCTTCTCCGACGCCCCACGACCCCACCGACACCGGGACGGACACGATCATCATGATGACGGGGATATAGACGAGGACGTCGACGAGCGGGATGGGAAATCCGAGGGCGTGCGAGAAAGCCCAGGCGGCGCCGAGGGAGCAGGCATGGGAAGCCACGGACAGGAGGGCGGCGCCGGCGACAATGGCTGGCTCCCCCCGATACGCGCGGCCGGCGTCGTCGAGCTCCTTGAGGAGGCGGCGGCCGGGAAGCACGCGCCGGAGGCGGCGGACCCATTCCAGCGCGCGGAGGCGGCGGTTGAAGTACACGAGGCAGAACAGGGTGAAGGCCGCGAGGAAGCCCCAGACGATGGCCGCGGCCTCGCGGAATTCGGCGGCGCCGAGGCGCAGGGCGCAGGCGACGCCCGCGATCCCGGCGAGCGTCACCAGGCCGATGAGGCGGTCGACGAACACGGTGAGGACCGCACCCGCCTTGCGGTCGGAGCCGCGGGCGATGAGGATTGCCTTGACCACGTCACCGCCGGTCAGGCCGAGGAGGAAGTTATTGAAGAAGAGGCCGAGGTAATTGAAGTGAAACGTGCGGAAGAGGCCCTGGCGGAGGCCGACGGGGCGGAGGAGGAGGTGCCAGCGGAGGGTGGTGAAGAGGATGGGGAGGATCTCGACGCCCAGGGCGAGGGCGAGGAGGCGGCGGTCGGTGCGTTTGGCGAGGTCGACGAGCTGGCGCAAGTCGATGTACTTGTGGAAGACCCAGGCAATCAGGCCGGCGCTGATCGCGAGCCGGAGGAGCAGGAAGGCCGTTTTCCGAAATCGGTGCCGCGTCTTTATCGGCATCGCCGGATCTTTCTTTTCGGCCGGCCGGGAGATCGCGCATCCAGCGCGGCCCTGGACGCGCGGGCGGCAGGTCCAGACAGCGACCCCGTCGACCTGCAGGACCTCATGGGTGTTCCGCGGCCCATTTCGCCCAGGCCTGCCGGTCCATGCCGAAGTCCTGGCCGGTGATGGCCCGGAGGGAATCGGCGGCGAGGCGGGCGACGCCGGGGTCGCGATCGGACAGCGCGGCGACGAGCGGGCCGACGGAGGCTCGATTCCGGATCCCGCCCAGCGCTTTCGCCGCCGCGCGCCGGGGATCGACGACGGGGTCCCGGGCGTCGCCCGCGAGCATCTGCTCGAGCGCGCCCGACGCCTCCGCGACCTTGTGGATGCCCAGCGTTTCCGCGGCGTCGTGGCGGACGATCGGACTCGGATCCGAGAGGGCTTTGATCAGCGCCGGCGCCTGCCCCGCGCCGGTCGCGATCAGGCCCAGGCTCCGCGCCGCCTGCGCCCGGGCCAGCTCGTCCTTCGACGCATCGCCCAGCATTCCGGCGAGCCGGTCCGCGTTTTCCTCGTCGTCGCCCCATTCGGCCGCCAGCTCGCGGTCCGCATCCGCGGGCGACGGGTCCTTCCCCGCGCACCCCGCGACGAACGCCAGCGCCAGCACGACGCTACCGCCGATGCTCCGCGAGCACCGCATCCGCCACCGCGTCCGCCAGCTTCTTCCGATACGAACTCTCCCGGAGGTTTCTCTCGCCCGCCACGTTCGAAACGAATTCCAGCTCGACCAGCACCGCGGGACACTCCGCGTTCTTGATGACGTAGAACCCCGCCTCCTTCACGCCCCGGTCCGGCGTGTCGAACCGGTCCGCAAAAACGCGGCGCACCGCCTCGGCAACCCGCTTCCCCGCCTGCCGTTCGCCCGCCGAGGCCTCGCAGCCGGCGCGAGGATAGAAAACTTCGAAGCCTTGCGCACCCTTGTTTTCGGCCCAGTTCACGTGGATGGAGAGGAAGAGGTCCGGGGAGACGCGATTGGTGAACTCCGCGCGGCGGCGCAGGTCGTCGCGGACTTCGGGCGCGAGGTGCCGGTCGGATTCGCGCGTCAGGACCACGCGGATGCCCTCGGCCTTCAGACGGTCGCGGAGCGCGAGAGAGACCTCGAGCACGATGTCCTTCTCCATCGTGCCGCGCGCGCCCTTGCCCCCCGTGTGCGCGCCGCCGTGGCCGGGGTCGATGACGATGGTGCGGAAGCGGCCGGGCGCGGGGGCGGCGGGTTTGCGGACGGGGGCGACCGCGGGCTTCTTTCCCGGCGCAGGCCGCGGCTCCCCCCGCTCCGGAGAGCGCTCGACCGACGTGGGGAACGACGCCCCCGGACGCACCAGCCCGCCGAGCTTCGCCGCATCCTCCGCCGCCAGCACCGTCCGCCCGTCCTCGACCCGCACCGCGCGCGCCAGCGTCACGGGCCGCCCGTCCACGAGAGCGCTCGCGAGGCCGGGGGCGACGATCACCGTGGAAGCGCCTTTCAGGATGTCGCGCCCGCTGACCGCGTCGCGGGACGCCACCAGACCGTGCTGTCGCGCGAATTCGGAGAGAGCGACGGTCTCTCCGCCGAACGCGACGGCGGCGAAGCAGAGGAAGAAGGCGGTGCGCATCGATTTCCCGTTTGCGGTGGAGGGCTTCCTTATCTATCGGCGGGAACGACGTTCAGCGTTACTCGTTACTCGTTCTCCGAATTCCGTTCTCCTTGCTCCATTGGTAGGGCACCGCTACGCTTCCCGTCCATGCCCATCCGCGAGTTCGAACTCATCCGATGGATCCGCCGCGCCGCGCGGCGGGGGCCGGGCGTCGTCGTGGGGATTGGCGACGACTGCGCCGTCCTGAACCCGGGTGCGGGGCAGCTGCTGGCGAAGTCGGATGCGATCGTCGCGGGGATCGACTTCGAGCCGGACGCGCCGCCGCGGCAGGTCGGGCTCAAGGCGGCCAATGTCAATTTCTCGGACATCGCGTCGATGGGCGGGCGGCCGCGGTTCCTGCTTGCGACGCTCTGCCTGCCGCCTCATCTGCCTCCCGGCTGGGCCAAGAGGGCCATCTCCGGCATCCTCGCCGGCTGCCGCGCGGCCGGCGCTTCCCTCGTCGGCGGCGACCTCTCCGCGACGAGCGGCCCGGCGACGATCGCCGTCACGGCGCTCGGGACCGCAGCGCGGCCTGTGCTGCGGTCGGGGGCGAGGCCGGGGGACGCGATCGGCGTGACGGGCCCATGCGGCGGCTCGATTCTCGGGCGGCACCTGACATTCAGGCCGCGGATTGCGGAGGGGCTGAAGCTCGCCCGCGTGGCGACGGCGATGATCGACGTGTCGGACGGACTCTCGGCGGACCTGGCGCATGTCCTGGAGGAAAGCGGCGTCGGCGCGCAACTCGAGTCGGCGCTGGTTCCCATTCACCGCGACGCGAGACGCCTCGCGCGCAAGAGCGGCCACAGCGCCCTCTCGCACGCGCTCACCGACGGCGAAGACTTCGAACTCCTGTTTACCTGCCGCCCGGGAAATTTCCCGCGCGGCGCCCGGCGGTTCGGGACGGTGGTGCGCGGAAGCGGGATGCGGCTGGACGGAAAGCGGCTGGAGGCGCGCGGGTACGAGCACGTGCTGGGATGAAGCGGGTTCACACGAAGAGTCCGGAGGAGACGCGGGAATTTGCGGCGGAGCTGGCGAGGGGGCTGGGGGCGGGGGCGGTGTTGATCCTGGTCGGGGACTTCGGGAGTGGGAAGACGACGTTTGTGCAGGGGCTGGCGGCGGGACTGGGGGTGCCGGAGTTGACGGCGGTGTGTTCACCGACTTTCGTGATGATGAACGTCTATCGAGGCGGGCGGCTGCCGCTCTTCCACATGGATGCGACCCGATTTGACGATCCCCGGGAGGTCTTCGGGCTGGGGTGGGAGGAGGGGGAGAAGGGTGTGACGGCGGTGGAGTGGGGTGAGAAGGTGGCGGGATGGATCGGGCGGGGGCACTTGCGGGTCGAGTTTCAAGTTGTCGGGGAGACAGAGCGGCAGATCCGGGTGATTCGCGGTCGCAAGTCCTTTGCTAGAAAAGGGTAATGTCGCGAAAGGCGCTTCGAATCGGATGGCCCGCTCCTTGCTTAACAACACCCCCGCAGCCTCCAATAACCGCTTCCCAAGCCTCCAGAGGCATCCGGAATGGGGCATTCCGCCACAGCCCGCCCCGCGCGGGGCGGAATTTCTTCAATTCGACCGAACCCGGCCGTGGCGGCCCCGTTGACAACTCCTGAAGCCACGATGGTTACAGACGCCGAACTGATGCTTCGGGTCAAGCGTGGCGACATCCGAGCCTTTGAAAACCTGGTCGGAAGGCACCAACGCCCGCTGATCAACTATTTCTTCCGCGCGGTCTGGAATCGGCAGACTGCGGAGGACATGGCGCAGGAGGTATTCCTGCGGATCTACACGCACGCGAAGGACTACGAACCTCAGGCGAAGTTCACGACGTACATGTACAGGGTGGCCCGGAACCTGTGGATCGACCGGATGCGCCACGAGGCGCACGCACCGAAGACGGTGAGCCTCGACGCGCCGGTGGACGCGGAAGGCGACACGTTCCACGACGTGATCGGGGAGGACGCGCCGGAGCCGGACGCGCGGATGGAGAAGGAGGAGAAGACGGCGATCGTGAGGAAGGCGATCGAGACGCTGCCGGAGGATCAGAAAGCGGTGCTGCTTCTGGCCGAGGCGAAGGGGATGAAGTACCAGGAGATCGCGGAGGCGCTGGAGATTCCGCTCGGGACGGTGAAGAGCCGGATGCACGCGGCGGTGATGAAGCTGAAGGATCTGCTGGCCGGGAAAACGGGAGAGCTGGAATGACGCACATCGACGACATGGTCGCTTACGTTCGCGGAGAACTCGGCGAAGCCGAGCTCGCGAACGCGCGCGAGCACGTCGAGGCGTGCGCGGAGTGCCGGGCGGAGGCGGAGGCGATCGGGGCGGCCTTCTCGATGCTGGAGGAAACGGAGATCGAGGCGCCGACGAATTTTGCGCACCGGACGGCGCAGCTCGCCGCGAAGTCCGCGCGCGTGCCGGCGAAGTCCTCGGTGTGGGACGTGGTCGCGCGGATCGCGACCCGCCCGATTTTCGGCTATCCGGCGTGGGCCGTGTCCGCGGCCGTCCACCTGTTCGCGCTCGGCGGGCTGACGCTCGTGATGGTCGAGCGCGCGGAGGACCGGAAGCCCGAGAACGATGCGCCGAAATTCGCGTTCAAGACGCCGCGGGAGATGGACACGCGGCCGCTGGACACGGGCGAACCCGTGCGGCCTCCGGGCGGCGAGTTCGCCACGTTCCTCGGCGACCGTCAGAATGACGCGGTGCGTCAGGAACTGCTCCGGAAACACGGCGGCGCGGAGACGGCGCAGGCTGTCGGCGCCGGGCTCGACTGGATGACGAAGAAGCAGCTCAAGGACGGCTCGTGGCCCACGGAGGGCGGGCAACCCGTCTACCGCACCGGCGTCACGGCTCTCGCGACGCTCGCCTACCTCGGACACGGAGACTCGCACGTCGACGGCGCGTATCGCCAGACGGTGTCGCGCGCCTTCCGGTACCTCAAGGCCCAGCAGAATCTCGCCGGCCGCTTCGGGCCGGACCAGGGCGCAGTCCTCCCGCAGCACGCCGCCGCCACCATGGCGTTCGCCGAGGCGTTCGCCATGACGGGCGACCTGTCGCTCCGCGAGCCGCTGGTCAACGCGGTCGGGTATCTCGCCGCCTCGCGGTCTCCCCGCGGCGGCTGGGGCGCCTCGATGGGCGCTTCGCCGGACGCCGTGACCACCGCCTGGTCCGCCGCGGCGCTCCGGCTCGCCGACGCTGCGGGAATCGATACCGCCCGCGCGCCGCTGGCCGCCGCCACCGCTTATCTCGACCGGTTGACGGGCGAGGACGGCAGGACCGGCCTGCGCGAAGCCGGCGCCTATCCCAATGGATGGGTGACGCCCACCGCCGCCGCGCTCTTCGCCCGCCGCTGGACCGGCCTGGGAACGGACGAGGCCGCCCGGCGCGCCGAGCAGGTCGCCGAAGCCATGCCCGCCGACGATTACGTCGCCCTCCAGTTCGGCGCCCTCGCCACGCTGGGGTCGCCCGCCTGGAACGCCGCCAACAAGGCCCTCAAGGATGCCCTGCTGCCCCGCCAGAACGCCGACGGCTCGTTCCAGGGCGACAAGTGGGCGGGTTACGGCGGTTCCGTCTACGCCACCGCCATGGCGACCCTCACGCTCGAGACGTATTACCGGTATCCGGCGTCGTAGGCGGGAATCCCAACCGCGCGCGGGACGTTATGAATGTGCGGAGCCGAACGGCTCCGAAGAGGGTCGTTGCAGAGGCGCGGGAGGCCATCCTCCGGGAGACCACCATGGCCACCCTTCTCGGCACTTCGGACGCTCGCAGGCGCCTGGCACGCCTGACGAACGCCCTCGACGAAGTCGCGCGCTGCGCCGTGCCGGTCGGCCGCGTCCTCTTCGCCTCCATCTTCATCATGTCGTCCTTCGGTCACTTCTCCGCCGGAACCATCCAGTTCGCCGCGGCGAAGGGAGTTCCCTTTCCGCAGTTCCTCGTCCCTTTCTCCGGCATCCTCTCGCTGGCTGGAGGACTCAGCATCGCGCTGGGCTGGCATGCGCGGATCGGGGCTTCCCTGATCGTCGCCTTCCTCGTCCCGGTGACGTTCATGATGCACGACTACTGGACCGTTTCCGATCCGGCCGCCGCGAAGATCGAGCAGATCATGTTCATGAAGAACGTCGCCATGCTCGGCGGCGCGGTGCTCATGACGTGGTTCGGAGCAGGCCCTCTCAGCCTGGACGAGAGGGGCGCGAGAGTGGAAATCTGAGAACGCGAGCAGAAACCTCCCTGCGGCGCGCGACGCACGTCCGACCGGCGCGCGACGAGGCTTCTGGCCGTGGCGAGGCTCATGACGCGCGCCGCCCGGACCCGCGCCGCGCGTCCTCGGTCGGCTTCTGCTCGCGTTCTCAGGGTTCCTGGACTGGAGCTCGCGGGGTTTTCGCTCATGCTCTGAGGAGGAGGAGGTCGTCCACCTGAAGCCGTTCCTCCTCCGGCTCCTCCTCCGGGAGAATTCCCTTCACTTCCCCGCCCCGAGACCCGAGAATCGGCGCTCCCTTAACGCCCTTCATAGAACACCATTCCAGGGACCGCACTCATGACCGTCGCCAAGGGCCTCGAAGGCATCATCGCCGCTTCCTCGCAGATCTGCTACATCGACGGAGACGCCGGCGTCCTGCGCTACTACGGGTACCCGATCCAGGATCTGGCGGAACATTCTTCGTTCGAGGAAACCGTCTTCCTCCTCTGGAACGGCCGCCTGCCCAAGAAGCACGAACTCGAGTCGTTCAAGGCGGAGATGTCGAACGCGGGCGGAATCCCGGAGCCGATCGTGCGGCTGATCCTGTCGTTTCCGAAGGACTCCAACACGATGGCGTGCCTCCGCACCGCCGTCTCCGCCCTCGCGCTCTACGACCGCCAGAGCGAGGACATGTCGGACGCCGCCAACCGCCGGAAGGCCGTGCGGCTCCAGCACCAGATCAACGCCATCGTGCCGGCCATCGACCGCGCGCGCAAAGGCCAGCCCATCCTTCAGCCGCGCGTCGACATGACGCTCGCGGAGAACTTCCTCTACATGCTCCGCGGAGAACCGGCGAAGCCGGAGGAATCGCGCGCGATCGACATGTGCTACGTGCTGCACGCGGACCACGAGCTGAACGCCTCGACCTTCGCGTGCCGCGTGACCGGCGCGACACTCGCCGACATGCACGGCTCCATCACCGCCGCCATCGGCGCGCTCAAAGGGCCGCTTCACGGCGGCGCCAATACCGACGTCATGAAGATGCTCCTGGCGATCGGCGACAGCTCCAACGCCGAGGCCTGGATCAAGGACGCGCTCTCGAAAAAGCAGCGCATCATGGGATTCGGGCACCGCGTGTACAAGACGCTCGATCCGCGCGCGGGGGTGCTCAAGCAGATGAGCGCGAAGCTGGGGAAGGCGACGGGCGTGACGAAGTGGTTCGAGATCTCGAACCGGATCCAGGAGCTGGTGAAGAAAGAAAAGGACCTGAACGCGAACGTGGATTTCTACAGCGCGAGCGTCTACTACTCGCTCGGCATCCCGCTCGACATCAACACGCCGATCTTCGCGATCAGCCGGTGCTCGGGCTGGCTCGCCCACCTGCTGGAACAGTACGCCGACAACCGCCTGATCCGGCCGCGAGCGGAGTACATCGGCCCCGCGGAGCGGCACTGGGAAGGATTCGAGAAGCGGTGAGGCGGCTCCTCGCGGTGTGCCTGCCCGCCGTGTATCTCGCGATGCCGCTCCCCTCGCCGGCGGGGATGGTGCCGACGCCCGCGCCCCGCGAAGGAGCGGACCGGGAGATGGAGGAGGCCCTTCGCGGCGTGCTGCCGAAGGGAATCGAGGACCTCTCGGGCGGAAACTTCCTCGAGTCCTACCAGCTCGCCGTCCTCATCGCGACCCTGGTCGTCGTCGGAATCCTGCTGATCGCGATCCTCGGATACGGGCTCTTCGACAAGAAGAAGAAGGGGCGGCTGGAAGATCTCGATTAGCCGCGTCGTTCCGCGCCGCGCCGCCTATAATCCGGGCAATCCGCAGAGAGGAACCCCGATGAAATCCGTCTGTGCCGCGCTCCTCATTCTCGGCCTTGCGGCGCTTCCCTGCCCCGCCGACACGCTCGTCTTCAAGGACGGGCGGCGCCTCGAGGGAATGGTGGTCGAGGAGGACGCCGAGACGGTCACGTTCAAGACGAAGTCGATCCAGTCCAAGTTCAAGAAGGCGGAAATCCAGGAGATCGTGCGGGGCGAGGTGCCCGTGGAGAAGCCGCCCGAGGATCCGGCGGCGGCGATCCGCGGCGCGCGGCTGGCGATGACCGGCGACGCCGCGCTTGATCCGCTTCGTGACGCCGCCTCGCGGGCCCTCGACGGCGTGCTGGAGAAGGAAAAGGCGCTGGCGGGGTTGGCGAAGAAAACGGAGACGCAGACGAAGGCATTCGAGGCGCAACTCAAGCGCGTGAAGGCGGCGGAGGTGGCGGCGGAGAAGGCGCGGGCGATCTGGCGGAATGTGGATGCGAAGCGCCAGAAGGCGCAGGAGGCGGTGGACGCCGCGCTGCTGGCGGGGAAGCAGCCCACGGCGGCGCAGGTGGACGAGCTGGAATCGAAGAAGGGAGCGACGGAGGCGGCATGGAAGCCGGCGCAGGCGGCGGACGCAAAGGTGGTGGTGGAGGCGGCGAAGCTCGAGGAGCAGCGGGAGAAGTACCAGGCGTCCGCGCTGACGCTGAGGCCGGCGATCATGGAGCTTTCGGCGGCGGTCGCGGCGCTGGACGACGCCTGGAGCGCGCTGGCGGCGGCGGAGCGCGCGGCGGAGCGCGCGCCTCTCGGGTGGTTCCAGCCCGGGGGCTCGGCGGCACGGGTCAGGATCGAGGGGCGCGTCGTGAGGGCGTCGGGAGGAGAGCTCGTGCTTGCGACGGGAAAGGACATGGACGCCGGGAAATGGAAGGACGAGGTGAAGCTCCTGGCGCCAGGCCTCGAGGCGAAAGAGGGGGAAATCCTGGTGATCCGGGCGCGGTTCCAGGGGGCGGGCTGGGTGGCGGAGGAGGTGGAGCGGTGAAGCAGCCTCCGCAGCCGCCGAACCGGAAGCCGCCGCAGGGGCGCGGTCCGCTTCCGGAATGGCAGCCTCCGCGCGACCCGAACGCGGGGCGCGGGCAGCCGGCGCGCGGAGCGCAGCCCGCGAGGCCGGCCGCGCACAAGCCGGCGGCGCCGCCGCCGCAGCCCCAGAAGCCCAAGGGCCCGCCAATGTCGCACTTCGCCTGCCCCTCCTGCGGACGCCCCTTTACCATGCCGGGAAAGGCCGCGGGCCGCAAGGCGCGGTGCCCCTGCGGCGCCCGGGTCCTGATCCCGCCCCCGGGCGGCGTGCCCCGGGCGCTCTGGATGCCGGACGAGGAAGTCCGCAAGGTCCACCAGCAGAAAGTCCGCGAGGGCGGCGAGAAAAACGCTTCCGAAATCGCTCTCGAAACCAGCCCCGCGAAGGTGGCGATGTACGTGGGCGTCCTGCTCGCGATCGGCATCGGCTTTTTCGTCTGGAAGAAATCGAACGAGTCCGCCGGGCCGCCGGAGCTCGGGAGGCCGCCGGAAAGCGCCGACGACGGTCCGTCCGTCACGAAGGACCTGACCGCGGCGGAACTTTCGCAGAAGTATGGAGCCAGCGTGGCGACGATCGAGGCCGTCGACGACGCGGGAGTCCCCGTCGGCCACGGCTGCGGCTTCATCGCCGCTTCCGGGAGAATCGCCACCACGTTCAACCTGGTTCTGGGCGCCTCCGGGCTTCGGACGAAGCTTCCGGACGGGAACATCCTTCAGGCCGCCGGGCTCGCGTGGTTCGATGCTGGAAGCGACATCGCGGTCGCCACGCTCGACATGGGAGAGTTGCCGGTCGCGCCGCTTGGCGACAGCGACAAGGTGGCGGCGGGAGAGAAGGTCTACATTCTCGGGCCGAAGATGGGGTTCGAGAACGACGTGAGGGAAGCGCGGATCGAGCGGATTCCGGCGGGGGCGGGCCAGCCGGCGAAGCTGTCCGGGGGCGTCGGGGGCGCCAATGCAGGCGGGCCGGTATTCAGCCTGGGCGGCCTCGTGATCGGCGTCGCGCTGCTCCTGCCGGACGGGTCGTCGGCGATGGCGCCCGTGAACCCGCTGAAGGCGGGGCTCGAGGAGGCGAAGACGCGGTCGTTCAGCGAAGTCACGGCGGCGGCGGCGCAGCGGCCCGCGGCGGACATTCTGCGCGACGCGGAGCGCCTGCTCGCGGGCGGCCGCGGACGCGTCGCCGTCCAGCTCCTCGAGCGCGCGATCGCGCGGGATTCGGGTTCGCCGGCCATGCTCCTCGCGCTCGGCGAGGCCCTCCTCGCGGACGACCGCCCGCGCGCCGCGCGGCGCCGGTACGAAGAAGCCATGAAATCGGAATCCGGCTGGGCCGCGCGATCCGGCATCGGGCAGGCCCGGCTCGCGACCGGCGACACCGGCCCCGCACTCGCCGCGCTTCGGTCCGCCCTCGCCGCCGGCGCGGGGGAGGATCCCGCGACGCTCGCGGCGCTCGGCCTCGCGCTCGCCCGGCTCGGCGACGCGCCGAAGGCGGCGGAGGCGGCCGGCAAGGCCCTGTCGCTCGGGACGGGCCATCCCCGGGCGCTCCGGATGGCGGCACTCGCCTGTGCCACCTCCAGGGACGAGGACGGCACCCGTCGCGCGCTCGCGGCACTTCAGAAACTCTCCCCCGACGAGAGCTCGCTTCTCCTCCTCCGCGGCGAGCTCGCACTCGCCTCGGGCGACGCGGCGAAGGCGCAGGAGTTGTTCGAGAAGGCGAAGGAAGCGGGCCAGGGGGCGCGGGCGCTCGTGGGGAAGGGGCGGGCGCTGGCTGCGCTCGGGCAGGCGGACGCGGCGCTCATGGCCTGGAACGAGGCGATCGGCGCGCGCGGGGCGGGCGAGGAGGCCTACTGGGTGCTCGCGACGGGTTCGGAGGCGGCGGGCAAGCCGGAGGAGGCGGCGGCGCAGTATCGCAACCTGCTGGTGGGCGATCCGGCGGACGCCGATGCGAATGCGGGGCTTGGAAGGGTGCTGTTCGCGGGGGATCCGGCGAAGGCGCTGGTGCACCTGAAGCAGGCGGTCGAAGCGCGTCCGGAAGGGCGCGAGTACGTCTTCGAGTATGCGAGGGCCTGCGTGAAGGCGGGCGAGGTCCCGGCGGCGGTCAAGGCGCTCGAGGACTTCGTCGCGCGGCGCGGGGACGACGCCGAGGCGCGGGTGGAGCTGGCGGTGCTCAAGGCGCCCGATGTGCCCGAGGAGTCGCTGAAGCTCGTCGAGGGGCTGCCGCTGGTCGGCGCGCTCGCGGGGCGGGCGGCGTTCGCGCGCGGGCTGGCGCTGTTCGAACTGGACCGGTCGGCCGATGCGCGCGCGGCATTCGACCTGGCCGTTTCGTTCGATCCGCTCGTGGGCGACTACCGCTACTACCGCGCGCTTGCCGCGGAGGGCGAGAACGTGAACGAGGCGCTGGCGCTGTGGGAATCGTTCCTCGCCTGGGCGAAGAAGACGGGCGACAACCCGGAGCGGATCGGCGCGGTGGTGACGCGGCTGCGCGAGAGGTATGGACGGTAGGGAACTTCAAATTTCAACTTCAAAGAGCAAGTAACTTCAAAGGGCGGAACTTCAACTTCAATCTCGGGCAACGCATTGGGCCCATCCGTTTTCTACCGACCTTTCGGATGCGTGGCGACCTTCCGGTTCCAGCTTCTGGTCACTGCTCACTGGTCACTGGTCTCTGGCTCCTGCCCCTCCCGGATCTACGCCGGATCCAGAACCAATCGCTCCGGACACACTCTGACGATTTCAGCCCGCTCCCATAGCATCGGGTGGTACTCCCCTTTCGCCCAGAGCTTCACCAGATCGTCGTAGTGCGGGCTCCCGAGTTGGCCGGACTGACCGGGTGCGTGCATGGCGATCGACTTCGACCAGTCGGACAGGTCCATGATGGTGCGGATCGTCGGACAGTAAGAGTGCGCTTCCCATGGATCGCCCGGCGACCACATCGACTGCAGGACCGTGTCGCCGTCGCCGCCGACAGGGACGGGCTCGATGCCGAAGACGACGTCGAACGGCTTCCGGAGGGCGAGGGCGTGGTGAAAGTGGGCCCGGTGGAGACGGCCCCAGGACCAGGCGGCGGGGTCGGGACCGAGACGGCCGCGGAGCCAGTCCACGGCCTGCGCGAGGGAGCGCGCGATCCAGGCGTCGCGCCCGCCGGCGCGGACGACCCAGGCGGAGGCGGGAGCGTCGAGCATGCGGAGAACGAGCGTGGTGTCGTGGCCGAAGTACTCGTTCGAGTGGAGGATCAGTGGGTGCGTGCCGGCGCCGAGCGCCCGGGCCGCGAGTTCCCGGCCCAGCACGGGTTCCAGCAGCTCGCGTGCGAGGAAACCGCGGAGGACCTCGTAGACGGCCCCTCCGCGCGAGTCGGGTCCGAGGACGCCGTCCCAGGCGCGCAGAAGATCCAGGGCGGCGGTTTCGGCGGCCGAAGCACCCGCGGTGCCGGCGAGGCGCGCGACCAGTTCGCGGCCCGGGAGGCAGACGAGGTCCGCCTGAAGCGCGCGGAAATCGGCCGCCGTAAACCCGTTTTTCTTTTCGGAGAGCGCTTCTTCGATGCGCCGCGCCCGCCAGCCGTTCATCCAGGCCGCGCCCAGGAAATGCGGGTATCCATCGGGGACGATCCGGTGGTTGGCCGTCACCACCCGGCCCGCCCGCGGATTGAGCGCGTGCGGCATCTCCTCGAACGGCACCTCCCCCGTCCATTCGTGCTCGCCGTCCCAGCCCGGCACCGGCGCGAGGCCCTGCCCTTTCGCGCGCACCGGCAGTTTTCCGGTGACCCAGTACCCGATGTTGCCGTCCACGTCCGCGTACGGCATCGCGAGCTGCGGCGCCTCGATCCAGCGCGCCGCCCCGACGAAATCGTCCCAGCCCGCCGCCAGATTCAGCCGCCGCCAGCCCTCGAGTCCGGATGAGGGTCGCAGCGACATCGACGAGAGCGCCAGCGCGCGCGGAAGATCCTTCCCCACGAGACCCGAAACGACCGGGCCATGGCGCGTCTCCGCCACATCCTCCACGTGAGGTCCGCGCCCCTTGATCCGGATCTCCTCCGGGACGACGCGCACGTCCTCCCAGCTTCCCCGGTACTTCACCCGGCGCCGGTCCGCCGGATCGAATTCCTCGAGGAAGAGGTCTTCGGCGTCGGTGAAGGCGAGCGTGACGCCCCAGGCGATGCGGGCGTTGTGGCCCGCCAGCACGAACGGCAGGCCGGCGATCGAGCCGCCGGTCACGCGGAAGCCGCCGCCTTCGAGGTGGGCTTCGTACCAGATGGAGGGGATGGAGAGCTGGAGATGGACGTCGTTGCAGAGAAACGGTTTCCCGGTGGCGGTGAGGCGGCCCGCGACGGCCCAGGAGTTTGAGCCCCGGCCCCGGCCGACGAACGGTCCGCGCACGGCGGCCAGGGAACCGTCGGGGCCGAAAGCGCTGAAGTCGATTCCCTGCGGAAGGACGATGGGATTCCGGTCCGGGTAACGGATTTCAAGCTCGGCGGCCAACTCTTCCCCTGCCTTCTGAACCAGTTCCGCGCGGACGACTTCCGCGGACCACGCGTGCGAGAGCATCCACATCATGAGGCGCGAGAACGCGAGGGTATCCGCTGCGGTCCATGGTTCGGGACGCTGGCGGAGGAGGAAGAGTTCGACGGGCGGGCGGCTGGAGGGATCGGAGATCCAGGCGTTGACGCCGTCGGCGTACGCCTGCACGGCGTCGCGGGCGGGGTCGGGGAGGAGTTTCCAGTCTTCCCCGGCGGTCCGGCGGAATCCCATGGTGCGGGCGAGGCGGTCGGTTTCGAGCGCGACGGGGCCGAACAGTTCCGAGAGGCGGCCCGCGGCCGTTCGGCGGTTGAGTTCCATCTGCCAGAACCTGTCCTGCGCGTGGACGAATCCCTGGGCGAACAGGAGATCGCGCGCGGAGGCGGCGTAGACGTGGGGAATGCCCCAGCGGTCGCGGAAGATCTCGACCGGGGAGGAAAGGCCTGGAAGCGCGAGGGTGCCGGATATCAGGGGAAGCCGCGCGCGGCTGCGGCCCGTGAGCCAGCGGCGGAGGACGCGGCCGAGGAGGTTGGTCAGCCCGGTGGGTGTAGACATGGTGTCCCCTGCCCGACGACTCAGAACGACAACCCCACACCCACCGTGAACTTCACCCTCTGGTGACTATCCGTCGGCTGCGCGACCTCCAGCGTGATCGGGACGGGCAGCTTCTCCATCAGCCACAGGTCCACGCGCAGTCCGCCGCCCACGGAGTGCCGCCAGTCGGGGTGCCCCGAGTGACGCATCGGCAGGTACGCGCCGTCGTCCGTCGCGAATCCCGCGTCGCCGAACACGTACCCCCGCATGTCCTTGAGCAGGAAGATCTGCCCCGGCATGGACCAGTTGACGTCGCGCCAGATGGGGAAGCGGATTTCCGCGGAAGCTCCGCAGACGTTGCGGCCCTCGTGGCGGTTGGCGCGGTAACCGCGGACGACGCCGGCGACGTCCTGGACGTCCGCGTCGCGACCGGTGGAGATGTGCCCGGTGGACCCGAGGGCGACGACGAGGTCCTCCCAGATCTCGATGTACTGCCGGTAGCGCCAGAAGTAGACGTTTCGGATCTCCTGGCTGCCGAAGAAATCCCGGTACCAGGCGACTCCGCCCGTGGCGCTGAAACCGCCCGAGGGATTGATGCCGCGCCCCGTGACGTTGTTGTGCGTGAGCGCGACGACGACCGCGCCGTTGCGCGGATCGGTGTTGTGCAGGTCTTCGTCCTCGAACTTGATCCGGTTCTCGTAGAGGGTGTAGCCGACCGTGAACCACCGGTAGGGATCGAGAGGGACGATCGCCCCCGCCAGGAAACCGAACTGGTGCTCCTCGCGGTCGACGCCGCGCTCCTCGAACTCCGAATAGACGTTGAACACGTCGACCACGAATCCGATCGGGGTCGCGATGTTCCGGTATCCGACGTTCGCCGCGACGCGCAACCCGTCCATCGTGCCGACGAGATCCGCCGAGGCGACGATCAGCTGCTTGCCGGTCAGGGTGCTCGCGATCGCACCGTTCGTGAAGATCAGAGGCATCAGGTAGTCGAGGTGCCAGCGGTCGTTCAGCGGCCCCACCTCGTACTCCTCCACCGGCTTCACCGCCAGGTCCCGGTACCAGTCGCGCGGCGGTGTGACCGGAACCGGCCCCCACTCTCCTTCCTCCAGACGCAACGTCATCTTCCAGAGGTGGTACTCGCCGTGCCGGTAGTACGCAAAGACGAGCGCACCATCCGCACCGAACGACGGGCTCAGCGCGCCGCCCGGCACGTCCGTCAGACGCCGCACCTTCCCGCCTTCGAGTTCCTTCAGCCAGATGTTCCAGATGCCGCCCTCGTCCGAAGCATACGCCAGGAGCTTTCCGTCGGGGGAGAACGCCGGCGTCCGCTCGTTCGCGCCCGTCTCCATCAGCGGAACCGTCTCCCCCGTCGCCGCGTCCGCCAGGTACAGGTCGGTCTGTCCCCCGCGCTCGCTCGCGTACGCCACCGAGCGCCCGTCCGGGCTCCAGCAGGGATGGTCGTCGTGGAAGTGGTCCTTCGTCAGCCGCTTCACCTTCCCCGTCCCCACCTCCCCCAGCCAGATGTCCGTCTTCCCCCTGTCGAGCCCGCTGAACGCGATCGTCTTCCCGTCCGGACTCCACGCCGGGCTCGACATCTCCTCGAAGTCGAACTTCAGCCGCCGCACGCCGCCGAGCGCGCCCGGGTCCGTCACGTACACGTCTTTCTTCTGCCCCCATTCCGCGACGAACGCCAGTTCCTTCCCGTCCGGGGACCACGTCACGCCGGAATGCGACCGGTCGACGAATTCCAGCGTCGAGTTCACCGTCAGCAGCAGCGTCGCCACCCGGTGACGCCCGTCGATGTCCACCACGTCCACGGACATCGACTTCGACCGGTCCGACAGGTACGCCACCCGCTTCCCGTCCGGCGATACTCTCGGCGACATGTTCCACCTGCGGTAGTACGACTCGTTCTCCGTCAGCGGGACCGCGTACGCCCCGGGCTCCGTCTTCCCCGCGGCTTCCTCGATGAACCGCTTCCGAAGCGCCGCCCGGAACTCGGCGTCGAACGCCGAGTAGCTCTTCTTCGTGATCGGAGCGAGCTTGCGCGACGCGGGCCACGGGAAGCCGCCCCAGTTCTGGTAGAGCTTCTTCACGCTCCCGGCTCCGTACTTCTCCTCGATGTAGCGCAGGGCGAAGTTGCCGGTCTGGTACCCCTCCTGGATCTCGTGCGGATTGAGGTGGCCGAAGCCGTGGAGGTTGTAGAGGTGGCGCATGCGGTCGTCGAGGACGGCGTCGCGCATGAGCATGATCTCGTCGGTGTCGTAGGCGTCCGCCGCCCATTCGGCGAGTCCTTCGGCGAACCAGTCGGGGATGAACGCCTCCTTGAGGAGAAGGTACGACGGAATTTTCCAGGGGTAGTAGTCCTGCACGTAGAGCTGGTGCGTGAACTCGTGCTCGATCAGCCGCTGCATGAACTTCTCGCTTCCGAACAGCGGCACGACGATGCGGTCCTGGTAGAACTCGGTCACGCCGGAGACGCCCTCGGGTATGCCGCCGGGGAATACGGTGCTCTGCTGGAAGTCGTTCTGGCTGCGGTACACGAAGATCGGAGCGGTCCGGGTGAGCTTGACGCCCAGCTTGTTCCCGATCTTCGCGTACGCGTTCTCCGCCCACTGCCCGACTTCGCGCACAGACTCCAGGATCTCGTCGTCGCAGTAGTGGACCTCGAAGTTCTCGGTTTTGAGCGTCTTCCAGTGGCGGGGGCCCCGCGAGCGGATTTCCTGCTGGGCGTGTGAGTCCGCGGAGCAGGCGAACAGGACCGCGGCGGCGCCCAGAAGGACGCGCGCGAATCCGGCGGACCCCCGACGATCGGCCATGTCTCCTCCCGGTCTACGGTGCCCGGCGCGTGGCGACCCGCCCCGCCAGCGCCTGTTCCACGCCCGAACCCGCCTCGAGCCCCACGATGTCGTACGCGGCCCGCGGCCGCGCGATCCTCCTCGCCGCCTCCGCCATCCGCCGCCGCACCCCCTCGTCCGTCAGCAGCAGCCGGATCTTGTACTCGAGCGTCGCCGGGTCCTTCGCCTTCACCGCCGCCCCCGACTCCATCAGATAGTCGCAGTTGCGCTCCTCCTGCCCGGGAATCGGCGCGTACGCCACGATCGGACACCCTCGCGCGATCGCCTCCGATACCGACAGCCCCCCCGGCTTCGTCACCACGAAGTCGGCCGCCGTCAGGTAGTTCTCCATGTCCGTCACGAATCCCCGCACCTCCAGCCTCTTCCCCTGCGGCGCCTTCAGCTGCCCCAGCTGCTTCTTCAGGTCCTCGTTCCGCCCGCACACCACCGCGACCTGGAAGTCCCCCTGCGCCTTCAGCACCGCCTCCACCGTCTCCGCGATGTGCCCCACCCCGAATCCGCCCGACAGCACCAGCACCGTCGGCATCGCCGGGTCCAGCCCCGCCGCCGCCGCCGCCGCCAGCCGCGTCCGCTCCTTCGAAAACACCGGGTGAATCGGAATCCCCGCCACCACGATCCGGTCCAGCGGCACCCCCTTGCGGTGTACCTGCCACTTCACCTCCTCGCTCCCCACGTACCACCGCGTCACGTCCGGGTGGATCCAGAAAAAGTGGATGTCGTAGTCCGTCACGCACACCGATACGGGAGGCAGGAACGCCCGCTCCTTCCGCTTCGAGGACAACAGCACATTCGACGGCAGGAAATGCGTCGTGAGAATCCGGTCCGGCTTGAATTCGTCGACGAGGCTGTACAGGCCGGCCGCGTTGAAGCGGTCCAGGAGGCGCATCACTTTCGCCGTGCGCGACGACTGCGTCTTCCTGTCGTACGCCTCGTAGAAGTACCCCCACACCTTCGGGATGTGGTTCACCGCCTGAAGGTACGACTGCGCGTACCATTTCTTGAACAGCTTCGGCGTCCGGTCGAGCGCGTCGACATTCATGACGCCGACGTCGGGGCGGGACTCGCGCGAGGCGGCTTCGAGCGCCTGCGCCGCGCGGAGGTGGCCGGCTCCTGCGGAGGCGGCGAGGATGAGGATGCGCATGCGGGGTACGCTACAGCGGTTCCGGCGGGCGTCCAAGCGATTACACTCGCGCCATGACGAGGCGGCGGATTCTTGTATGCCCGCCGCTGTAAGTCCACAATGCGTCCTTCGGGAACTGGGAGGCAATCTTGCCGACATTTGAGCGGACGATCTATGTCGTGGCGCGGCATCGTCGTGTCTTTTTCGCGCTCGTCCGGCCGCACCACACGGAGCAGTGGTACTACGGGCTCCGCGTCCGCTCCGACTACCGGCTCGGTTACGCGTTCGATTTCGACCGGGACGGCGAGACGCGGATCACCGGCAAGCTGCTCAGGATGACGCCCGGGCGGCGGATCGAGCACACGTTCGGGTTTCCGCGCGTCGACGAGATGGAGTCGCGCGTGAGATTCGATCTCCTGACGTCCGGAAGCCGCATGACGGAGCTGCGGCTGAAGCACCGCTTCTTCGAGGAGACCGAGACCTGGCGGGCGATCGGAACGTGGTGGGAGCTGGCGCTTTCGAGCCTCCGGCACTACTGCGAGATCGGGAGGGGGTTGCCGATTCCGAAGCTTTAGGAACGTGTTCCGTTCTCCGTTTTCCGTGTCCCCGCAGGGCGGACCGCGGGTCAGAGCAGACGGGGAATTCCGATGTCTGCGACCGCGACGGTGCCCGTGTGCCCGGGACCGCAGCCGCGCGAGAAGCCGACCTTGGGCGCATGCATGGTGAGAGTCCGGGAAGCGCGGATCGCGGCACCCAGCGGGAGGCCGGTGTCGCAGTCCAGCCCACTCGGGATGTCGACCGCGAGAATCGGCAGACCCAGGGAGTTGAGCTCCTCGATCAGGGCCGGGAAGGGCTCGCGCAGGGGGCCGGAGAGCCCGGTGCCGAAGATCGCGTCGACGACGAGCGCGGAGCCGGCGACGGCCGCGCGGATGCCTTCGAGGTCCGAAGGCGCGTGCTCCGAGACGGCGGCCCCCGTGAATTTCAGCGCGCGGTAGTTCAGGAGCGCCTCTCCCTCGAGGCGGCCGGCCTCGAGCGCCACGACGCGCACCGCCACGCCCCGGTTGTCCAGGTGCCGCGCCGCCACGAATCCGTCGCCGCCGTTCGAGCCCCGGCCGCAGACCAGCGCCACCGGACCCCGCGGCGCCATCCGGACCGCCTCTTCCGCCACCGCGCGCCCGGCGTTCTCCATCAGGGCGATGGCCGGAATCCCCGCAACCTCGATCGCCCGGCGGTCGGCCGCGCGCATCTCCTCGCGTGTGAGACCGATCAATCCCCTCTCCCCGCTTGCCAGCGTCCTGCCGCGAAACCTGACGGGGTGCGACGCAATGGCCGCTTCCCCTCCGACTCACGCATAGGCGGGCTGCCCTTGCTCGTCGTCCCGCCGCCACCGCTTGCGCGGGTCCGGCCCGCCCTCCAGATCCTTCCGCTTCCACACCAGCCGCCCCGGCCCTGCGATTTCCTCCAGGCGCTGCACGGCCTCGGGAACCGGGTTGAACCCGAACTCCCGGGCGGTCGAGATCGTGACGCGCGTGCCGTCCTCGGCGGCGACCTGGAAGTACAGTTCGCACGTTCCGGGGTGGGCCTTGAGGGCGGCGGCGAGGCGGTCGAGGAGTTCGTCCTCCACGGTCGCCAGCCGGATCAGGAGCCGCTGCGAGCAGACTTCGCGCACCTTTTCGACGGCGATGACCTCCGAGACGCGGAGCGAGGGCTCCTCGCGGTAGCGGTCGACGCGGCCGCGCAGGAAGACGATCCGGTCCTCCGCGACGAGGTCCCCGAATTTCTCCAGCTCCTTCGGAAAGATCGTGGCTTCGATCGAGCCCGCCAGGTCGCGGAACTTCGCCCGGACCAGTTTCTTCCCCGCGTTCTGGCCCGCCTTCATCACCACCGGAGTCACCGCCGTCAGAATGCCGCCGATCTGCACCTCGGCGCCTTCCTCCACGCCCGCGGCGGTCGCAGTCGTGCACGTCGAATACGCCTTCACCAGGTCCTTCCACCGCGTCAGCGGGTGGCTCGAGAAGTAGAAGCCCAGCGTCTCCTTCTCCCCGCGCAGCAGGTCGTCCTCCCCCAGTTCCGGCACGTCCGGCAGCTTCGGCTCCGGCGTCGGCCCCGACCCGCCGAACAGCCCGCCCTGCCCCAGCTTCCGGTCGGACTGGTGCGTCTGGCCGGCGCGAAGCGCCCGGTCCAGCGCGTCGAGGAGCTGGGAGCGGCGGAGGCCGAGCGAAGCGAACGCCCCCGACCGGATGAGGATCTCGAGGGTCCCGCGGTCGAGGCATTTCAGGTCGACGAGTTCGCAGAACTGGAAGAAGCCCCTGAACCGGCCGCCCGCCTTCTCGCGCGCGGCAAGGCTCGCCTCGACCGTGCGGTCCCCCACGCCCTTGATCGCGCCCATCCCGAACCGGATCCGGCCGCCCTTCACCGAAAACTCCAGTTCGCTCTCGTTCACGTCCGGCGGATCCAGCGGGATCCCGAGCGCCGAGCACTCGTCGCGGAACGCCACGACCTTGTCCGTGTTGCCGCGGTCGCACGTCAGAAGCGCCGCCATCATCTCGACCGGGTAGTTCGCCTTGAGCCACGCCGTGTGGTAGCTCACGAGCGCGTAGGCCGCCGAGTGCGACTTGTTGAATCCGTACCCGGCGAAGAACACGATCTGGTTCCAGACCTCCTGCGCGACCTCGGCGGGAACGCCGTTCTTCGAGGAGCCCTCGACGAAGCCCCTCTCGAACTTCTCCATCAGATCCTTCTTCTTCTTGCCCATCGCCTTCCGCAGCGAGTCCGCTTCCGAGAGCGTGAACCCCGCGAGGCGGTTGGCGATCCGCATGACCTGTTCCTGGTAAAGGATCACCCCGTACGTCTCCTTGAGCACCGGCTCGAGCGACGGGTGCAGGTACGTGATCTCGCCGCCGTGCTTGCATTTCACGTACTGGTCCACCATGCCGCTTTGAAGCGGCCCCGGGCGGAACAGGGCGAGCAGCGCGATGACGTCCTCGAACTTGTCGGGCCGCAGGCGCACGACGAGTTCGCGCATCCCGCTCGACTCCAGCTGGAACACGCCCATCGTCTGGCCCTGCTGGAGAAGGGTGTAGGTTTTCGGATCGTCGAGGGGAAGGGTTCCCAGGTCCACGCGCTTCCCGTGGACTTTCTCGATGAGCCGGAGCGCCTTTTCCATGACGGTGAGCGTCTGGAGGCCGAGGAAATCCATCTTGAGCATGCCGAGCTCGCCGACGTGCTCCATCGAAAACATGGTGGACTCGATGTCGTTCATGCGGAAGACCGGCACGCGGTCCGTGATCGGCCGGTCGCTGATCACGACGCCCGCCGCGTGCGTGGATGCGTGGCGCGTTCCGCCTTCGAGCTTCATCGCGATGTCGAACAGCTCCTTCACGCGCGCGTCGGATTCGTATTCCTTCTTCAGCTCCGGCTCCATCTCGAGGGCGCGCGTCAGCTTCACGTGGATCGGATTCGGCGCCGACGGGTCGCGAGTCGGAATCTTCTTGGCGATGCGGTCCACGTCCGCGAGCGGCATCGCGAGCGCGCGGCCGACGTCCCGAAGTGCGGCCTTCGCCTGGAGCGTGCCGAACGTGATGATCTGGCAGACGTGGTCCTCGCCGTATTTCTGGCGCACGTACTGCAGGACCTTCTCGCGTCCCACCTGGCAGATATCGACGTCGATGTCGGGCGGTTCGTTGCGGCCGGGGTTGAGGAAGCGCTCGAACAGCAGGTCGTAGGCCATCGGGTCCAGTTCGGTGATGCCGAGGCAGTACGAGACGATCGAGCCGGCGGCCGAGCCGCGGCCGGGCCCGACGGGAATCCCGTGCGACTTCGCGTAATGGATGAAGTCCCAGACGATCAGGAAGTACCCGGGGAAACCCATCTGGTCGATCACCTTGAGCTCGAATTCCAGCCGCTGGCGGATCGCGTCCGAGACGACGGCGTAGCGCCGCTTCACTCCGTCCTCGCACAGGTGCCGCAGGTAGGCGATCGGCGTCCCGCCGTCGGGGATCGGAAAGTGCGGCAGGTGGCGCGCCTTGAAGTCGAACTCGATGCCGCAGCGCGAGGCGATGTCGCCGGTGATGTCGACGGCGCCGGGGAATTCGCGGAACAGCTCGCGCATCTCCTGCTCCGTGCGGAGGTAGAGCAGGTCGGTGCTCATTTTCATGCGGCTGTCGTCGTTCACCGTCCGGTTCGTGCCGATGCAGATGAGCACGTCCTGCGCCTGCGCGTCCTCGCGGCGCACGTAGTGGACGTCGTTGGTCGCGACGAGCGGGACTCCGAGCTGCTTCGAGAATCCCGACACGGACCGGGCGATCTGCCGCTCGAAGTCCATGCCGTGGTCCTGGATTTCGAGGAACCAGCTGTCCTTCCCGAAGATGTCGCGGTACTCGGCGCACGTCTTGAGCGCCATCTCTTCCTGCCCGGCGCGGATCTGCACGCTCGACTCGGAATTCGGACAGCCCGAGAACCCGATCAGCCCCTCCGAGTGCGCGGCCAGCATTTCCTTGTCGATGCGCGGCTTGTAATAGAATCCCTTCTGGTACGCGTAGCTCGCCAGCTTCACCAGGTTCTGCCAGCCCTTCTGGTTGCGGCACAGGATCGTCATGTGGAACGCGGCCTTGTCGTTTTTCTTTTCGCGCTCCGTCGCCTTCCCCGGCGCCACGTACGCCTCGTACCCGATCACCGGCTTGATGCCGGCCGCCGCGCATTTCTTCGTGAACTCCACCGCGCCGAACAGGTTCCCGTGGTCCGTCAGCGCGAGCGACGTCTGGCCCGCCTTCTTCGCCGCGTCGACCAGGTCCTCGATGCGCGGGAGGCCGTCGAGAAGCGAGTACGTGGAGTGACAGTGCAGGTGGACGAACTGGCCCATGGCGAGCCTCTTTTAGTGTCGTTTTAGGCGGATGTCAGGGAGATGTTAGCCGTCGTAAGCGCCGCGATCATAGTCCCGCGGCCCGCGGCGTTCAAACGAAAGCGCCTTCCGGATCGCGTTTACCAGTTGACCGAGCGCCAGGCGGCGAGCAGCTTTTCGCCTTTCGCCCGGTCCACCGCGCGCACGGCCTCGACGCGCCCGCGGACGTGGGCCGCGAAGTGCGGGAGGCCGTCGCGGTTCGCGGCGGCCGCGCCTTTCGTTTTCGCCTCGTGCAGCAGGGCCCGCAGCGCCCGCACGGTCCCGCGGGGGGGCGAGACGCGCGCGTTGACGGTGAGGCCTGTGACGGTCTGGCGCGACCCGCGGCGCACGATGCGGGTCTTCTCGGGGGCGAGATGGAAACCTTCCTCGCGCAGGATCGTTTTCGTCCAGGCGAGCAGCCGGTCCAGCGGAGCGCACCCCGTCCGATGCGAGATCGTGATGTCGTCCGCGTAGCGCGTGTACGACGCCCCGAACGCCCGCGCGAGCGCCTCCAGCCGCCGGTCGAGCCTCCGGCACGCGAGGTTCGTGAGCGCCGGCGAGGTCGGCGCTCCCTGGGGAAGGCGTCCGTCGCGGCAGGAGAGGCGCGCGAGCGCCTTCGCGACGTCGCCGGAATAGCCGAGCGCTTCGAAGATCCCGCGGGCGCGGCGAAGTGTGACCTGCCAGAAGAAGTCCCTGAGGTCGAGTTTGGCCACGATGGCTTTGAAGGCGTGCGGCGCGGCGTTGGTCGCGGGCGACCGTCCTTTCACGAACCCATGCGCCGCCGGCGCCGCGGGGACTCGGTCGAGGATTTCGCGCAGGATCCACCTCTGCGCCTTCTTGAGCCTCGATTTCGGCGATTCGATTTTCCGTACCCTGCCGTCCGCCTTCGGGATTTCGTGCGTGTGGTAGTGCTTCGCGCGCGGCTTCATCAGCCACGCCAGGTCCTTTTGCGGAATGCCCAGCCTTCCCGCGAGGACGGCGAGCGACTCGATGGGCGGGAGCCCTGCGGGGGGCGGGGAAGCGCCGCGATTCGGCGGCCCTTTCGCCTTCGCTCCTGCAGGCGGCGGAGGATCCGGCGCCGGCCTTTTGACCGGCCGGAACAGATCCCTGAGGAAATCGAAAAGCCCCAAGCACGTCCCTCCTGTCCCCGGCGCAGTTCGAGTCGGTCCCGACTCAAAAAAGTGAGGGCCGGGGACTCTACTCTCCTGCATGCGAACGACTGGCCTCGCGCAGCGAGGCCTGTCGTTCGCGAACGCAGCATTTCTGCTCCTGGCGCAGCCAGGTGCAGAAATGCGTCATGTGATGCCGACAGCCCGCGTACGCGGCGGAACGCCGCGCCCTTCCTTGCGGAAGTCCGCTAAAGTCTCCGCCGGCCCTCGAAAGCAAACCTAACTCTCCGCACCCGCGCCGCCCAACAAAAAAACCCCGGGCCGACGAGGCCCGGGGTCTCGATCGTCCGTGAATCTACTTCGTCGGCGTCGGCGCCGGAGGATCCTCCGTCGTCACCGGCGGCTTCACCGTCGTGAAGCCGCGGTCCTTCAGCTCAACCCGCCACTTGTAGTCCGCGTGAATCGACTGCTTCCCCCACGTGATCTCCGAGCCCGCCTGGAACTCCGTCTTCACCAGACATCCCGCTTTCCGCGAGAACCACGCGTTCCCGCGCTTGCGCGTCTCGCGCGCCAGCGCCAGCCCGATCGCGCCCGCGTCGCTTCCGTCGCGCGCGTTCAGCTTCGCCGGCGCCACCGCGTGCTCGCGGTCGGTGCTGTGCATCCGGGACTTCACGCACGCGTACTTCCCCACCGTTTCCGTCCCATCGGCGTGGAAGTGGATCGGCTCCTCGTCGAGCAGCCGGATCTTCTTCGTGTCGACTTCCTTCGCGGCCGGCGTGCAGTCGAACAGGAGGTTCATCCACACCCCCGCCGGCGTCGGATCGTGCGTCGCCGCGGCCGCGCGCTCGTCGCGTTCCGCCCCCGCCTTCCCGGGCTTCGCCGCGGCGGGCCAGTCCCCGCCCTTCAATTCCCGCCAGCTCCCGTCCGCCTCCACCGTCGCGGTGAACTTGTGGCCGACGAGCGCCTCGAACCGCTTGAACCCGTTCAGACCCGAGGACTTCTTCTTGTCCGAATCCCACTCGGCGTGTTCGCCGGTGGTTTCGAAGCGCGTTTCCACCTTGACCGACTTGACCGTGAACTCGATCCGGGCCGAGCCATCATCGCCGACGGCGACGACTACAGCCTCGAGGCTGTAGGTTTCTTCCTGCGGGTCTCAGTAACAGGGAGGCTTGCCCTTTTCCGGCGGCATCTTCCGGCCTCCCTCCTCCGGCGTCGTCTTGCCGCCCTTCGTCATTTCGCCGTCGGACCCCTCACCGTGCGACATCCCGCGGTCGAGGTCCGTGACGGTGTAGTGGAAGTAGGTATACAGTTCGTACGTGTATGTCTGGCCGGGCTTGAACTCCCACGCGCGTTCCTGAGCGCACGCAGGGGCGGCCGCCAGGGCCAGAAGGACGGCGGCGAGTGTGAGGTTTCTCAAGTGCGCGTGCCTCCGATAGAGGAAGTGTTGAAGAATCCCCACGCACGCCGCGTGCCCATCCATTCAACTATCTAAACCCTTTCACACCAGCGCCTTACGTGTGTGCCGCAATTCGCACTCCGAGCAAAAGGTTTAGTCCCTTGACACTCATGTCAAGCCTCCGAACAAACTGCTCCTTCCGCTGGCTTCAGCTTATGGCTTCTAGCTTGTGGCTTATGGCTTTCCTTACTCCCCTACTTCCAGTTCCACCGGCTCCGCCTCCGCCCTCCGATCCGGCGCGTAATACTCGTACGCCGTCGACTTCGGCGTCTTCACCTTCACCGGATACTTCGCCCGCAATTCGTACGCGAACTCCACCACCTGCCCCGGCTCGATCCGCCCGAAATACAGCGTGATCTGCCGCGCCGTCATCCCGAACTTGTCCAGACGCTTCTCCTTCACCATCTTCTCGAACGCCCCGTCGTCCACCACGAACGCGGGCGGGATCCCGAGATCCATGCACACCATGAACGTCGGCTCGACGCCGTTGTACGTCATCTTTACGCGCGCCCTCAGCACGTCGGCCTTCGACAGCTTCGTCCGGTCGTACGTGACCGCGATGTCGAGCGGTTTCCGCGCCTCGCGCGGCACGTCCTTCCACGGAATCCACGACCGCGCGACCACCTGCACCATCGAGTTCGTCTCGCCCTCCGTCTCGATCCCGACGTCGTTCGCGCCCGGAATCGCCAGCTCGCGCTCGCCGTCGCGAAAGGCGACGATCTGGAGCACGTCCGACTGGTCCGGGGTGATGCGGGCTTCGCGGGAAGCGCCGTTCAGGGTGAACCGCACGGTCGCGGGCGCGGTCATCTCGCCGCCGCTCATCCCCTGCAGGATGGCGCGGAGGGAGAGGATGGTGGCGGACGTCGTGCCCCACGTGCCGTTGGCGTGCTTCATCCTCGCAAGGTACGCGAGAGCGCGGTTGATCGTGTTGGCGTACGAGCCCGATCGGAGCAGGCCGTTGACGACGAGCGCCGTGGTTTCGACGTTCGCATAGTCGCCCTGCGCGTAGAACGCCGTCTTGCCATCCTGGTTCCACCGCGTGGTCTTCGACTCGGCGTCGTCGACCTTCCTCGACTCGAGATCCTGAAGCAGAATCGATGTCTCGTGTCCCTTCGGGTCGGCCGCCACCAGCGCGTTCATCGCGAGCCCGCGCGAGTAGGCGTCCTTCGCTTCGTCGAGATGGTCCCGGATCCACTGCGTCGCGAGGTCGAGCGGTTTTCCCCGGAATCCGGACTCCGCGAGCGTCCAGGCGACGTAGCTCGTCACCACGAAATCTCCGGAAAGCCCGGTCCACGACCACGCGGTGCGCGGCGGCATCGCCCACGAACCGTCGGCCTTCTGCTGCGAGAGCAACCACGTCCGCGTCCGGTCGATCACGCGCGTGTCGATCTCGTACACCTTCGCCATGTCGCTGAATTCCAGCACCGCGTACGCCGACAGGATCGTGTTCGCCGGCGCCTTGCCGTACCAGTCGAACCCGCCGCCCGCCACCTCGAACGTCAACAGCCGCTGGTAGCCCACGTTGATGTACTCCAGCGCCTTCACCTCGATCTCCGGGGTCGTTCTGCGGCTCCGCCGCAGGTAGTCGAGCGCCAGCACGTTGGGATACGTGAAGGAGCTCGTCTGCTCGAATCAGCCATGGGGCATGCCGAGCATGCCTTCCACCCCTTCCACGACCTGCGAAAACACGCCCGGGTAGACCTTGGCGAAGATTTTCGTCGTGCCCGGAATGGAATTCCCGGGAAGCGCGATCCGCCGGGCCAGCGGACCGCCGAGCCGGTCGTTCCAGACGATCTCCACCATCTTGCCGTCGGGCACGATGTCGACTTCGCGGCGGATCGCGTCGCGCGCGGCCTCGTCGGCGCCCCACGCGTAGACGGTCAGGCGCCTCCGGCCCAGCCCTTTCGCACGGATCCGGAATTTCACCGCGCGCACTTCGCCCGGCTCCAGCGCGAGCGTCGCCCGCGGATCGCCGTCGAGCTCGAACCAGTCCTCCAGCAGGAGCTTGAGCGAGACCTGCTGCGGCTCCTTGAGGTAGTTGTAGACCGCCACCGGCACGCTCACCGAATCGTTCTGCGTGAGCGCGACCGGGAAATCGATGTCCACGAAGAACGGCTGGAACACGAGGAGACCGCGAGTCGCGGATCCGAGCCGCCCGTCCATCGCGCTCGCGCTCGCCGTCAGCCGCCACGTCGTGATCGAGTCCGCCAGGTCGATCTCGAGCCGGGCGCGACCCTGGTCGTCGGTCACCAGCAACGGCCGCCAGAGAAGCGTCTCCGGGAAGTCCTGCCGGACCCGGATGTCCCCGGGCGGCTCGTCCGCCATCGTGCCTCCGCCGCGCGCGATCAGGTTGCGCCGGCCGCCCATGCGGCCGCCGTAAGCCCCGCCGCCCGCCCCCACCCCCATCGTGTCGTACACGCCCTTTCGCTCGTGCACGTTCCGCGGCCGCGCGAGCCCCGGCGAAGCAGCCAGGAACTCGACCCCGTCCCCCTTCATCTCCCCGTACGACTCGTTGTGGTCCGATTCCTCCGCGTCCGGGAAGAAGATCGCCGGCTCGTCCGAATACCCCAGCGCCTGCAGGAACGCCGGCCGCCCGCCGATGATCCGCCACGCGTCCGCCGTCACGGCCTCGATCGCGAGCGCGTCCTTCTGGAACACCCGGCATCCGGCCCACGCCGGCGCCCACGGGTTCGCACCGTCGCTTCCCTCGCACCTCACGTCGTCCTTCGTGCCCGCGACGCCGTCCGGACCCGCCGAGACGAGCTTCTTCCTGCCGCTCAGCAGCCCGCACCCGAGCGAGGTCGTCTCCCCCGCGGCGAGATCCTGGAACGCCAAAGGACGGCCCCACGCGTCCAGCAGCTCCTCCCGGGTCAGCGCCCCCTTCGTTACAAGCCGGTCGAGGGCGTCGGCGGGAAGCGCGTTGGGCCCGCCCTGGTGGATGTGCTGGCAGACGGCCGCGCTGATCTTCGCCCCGGCGCCGCTGTTGAACGCGGCGAGGAAGCCTTCGGGGGTGAAGCGGCGGTCGGCGGCGCCGAGGGCCTCGAGGACCCAGCGGGCGCCGGCGGTGTCGCGCGCCTGGGCGTCGGTGAGGAGCCCCGCGGCGACGAGGCGGTCGGGGAGCCCGGGAGTCCAGGCCCACGCGCCCTCGTCCTGCGCCATCGTTCCGAAGCCCTCCTTGCGCGCGAGCATGACGAGCGCTTCTCCCAGCGCCTGGCGCCGGGCGATGTCGGTCACAAGCGCCATGTTGTCGGGCGAGAAGGCGGGATCCTGGGCGGCGAGATCCGCGACGGCGTACGTGCCCCCGCCCGGCCGGTCGAGCGGGACGCCGAGCGCGGCGTCGATGCCGTCGCGGAACGCCCACTTCCCCGCCGCGGGCCGCACCAGGCCGTCGCCCGCCGCGCAGCGGTCCCTGAGCGCGCCCCAGATCGCCGCGCGCCGCTCGTTGTCGAGCAGGCGGCGGAAGTTCGCGGGGCTGAACGCCGGGTCCTGGACCGCGAGCGCGTCGAGGTCGAGCGGCTCGCCGAACGCGTCCTTGAGCAGCTCGGCCGGCGCGCCGCCGGAGGTCCCGATCGCCGCGCGCGCGCCGGGCGCGAAGCCCTCGCCGCGCAACAGCGTCCCCGCCGCGGCGGCCTTGCGCATCGCCTCGAACAGCGCCGGCTTGCGCGCCGTCATGAGCGCGTTCGTCCAGAAGTCGAACGTGAACGCCGGATGCTGCTTCGCCAGCGCGTCGAGCGTGATCTCGTTTCCCCACGGGTCGGTGAACGTCGTCTCCCCGATCTTCACCCGCGGATCGGCCGCGATCTCCTGCAGGAGGTCCGGCCGGAAACCGCGCTTCCCCGTCGCCGGATCCGTCGCCGCGAATTCCCGCCCCCAGAGCATGATCCATTTCTCAAGCAGCACGCAGACCAGCGCCTGCTTCCTCCGAAGCGCCTCCGAGCGGCGCGTGAGCGTCGTCGCCTGCCAGGGTTGGGAAGCGGGCTGCACGGGGGCGAGGAGGACCTGCGCGATCCGCTGTTCCGGCGCGGCGGTCCCGGGCGCGCGCACGACGGAAGCGAGATCGCGGCCCGTCTTGAGGCCGTACTTCGGATCCTGCAGTTCTTTCGCGAGCGTGAAATAGACGCGCTCGAGCCCGGGCTGCATGTCCTGAAGCGCGTACACGCTCTCGTCCACCACCACGACGCCGAGCGCCGCGGCCGCGCCCTTCCCGTCCCGCCCGGTCACCTGGAAGTCGATCGCCGCCCTCTCGCCCGGCCGCCACGACTCGCGATCGGCCGTCATGTCGATTTTCAGTTCGTCCGCCGGCTGCACGTAGAGGAGGCGCGTGTCGCGCACGAGTTCGCCCGTGGCCAGGAGCTTGTACGCGTGGAATTCCGTCGCGCCGAATTCCGACGGCGGGATCTCGACCGCCAGCCGCGCCCGCCCCTGGACCATGTCGCACGACGTCATCCGGACCGCGCGCCCGCCGCGCACCACGTCGAGGAACACCTTGCCGGAATCGAACGTCCCCAGGATCTCGACGCCGACCGATTCTCCGGCGCGCGCGATGGCGCGGTCGAGCCGCAGCAGCACCTGGTCGCGCACGACCTCCGACGACAGCACGATCGCCGACTCCGCCTTGTTGCCCATCCGGTCCGCCGCCCGCGCCGTGAATTTCACCGCGGGCGCCGCGCCGGCCGGCGGCACCAGCCGGACCTCCGCGATCCCGGTCGCGTCCGTCGCCGCGCTCCACCGTTCGCCGCCCGAGCCCAGCTCGACGTCGCACTCCACCGGCGACCCGTCCGGCGCCGTCGCCACCACGTACACCACGTTCTCCACTCCCGGCACCAGCTTCCCGCTCTCCGGCACCGCCGCGAGCTGGATCGCCCCGTTCGCCACGTTGAACGTCTTCACCACGCTCTCCGCGTGCTCCGCCCCGTCCGTCACCGACACCTCGAGCTGCACGTACGCATTCCCCTTCTCGAGCGGCTGCCCCGCGAAGTAGTCCGGCAGCGTCACCTCGAACTCCGCCGCGCCCGCCGCGTCCGTCTTCGTCGACACCGTCGCGAATTCGTGAAATGCCGCGTCGAACGTCGACGCCTTCACCTTCACCTCCGCCCCCGCCACCGGTTTTCCGAAGAAATAATCCGCCTGCACCGTGCCCTTCACCACCTCCCGCGGCAGGTACCACGCCTTGTCCGCCCCCGCCACGACCTTGAATTTCGGCAGCACGTACTTCTTCACCGCGACGGTCTTTTCCGTGGAAGCGTTCCCGAGCTTCGCGCTCGCGCGGTAGTCCCCCAGCAGCACTTCGTCGGCCAGCTGGAAGTCCGTGGACGCCACGCCGTGCGCGCTCAACTCCGCCGGGCGCTTGAAGACTTTGTTGCCCTTCGAATCCTCGACCTCGAACACGACGGTCCCGGCGGCCGGATGGAGATCGTCCTCCCGGAGCGCCAGCGCGCGCAGGTGCATGACCTGGCACGGCTGGTAGAGCGGCTTGTCGGAGACGAGCAGGATCCGGACCGCGTCCGCCGCGGGCCTGACCTGGACCTGCTGCGAGGTCGACAGCGTCTCCCCCGGCGCCCCCGCCCGCACCTCCAGGATGTACGCCGCCGGCGCCACGTCCGGCACGTCGAACGCCGCTTCCACCCGCCCGTCCTCTCCCGTCTTCCCCGAGAAGACCAGCTTCTCCTCCGAGCTTCTCAGGTACACCTCGACGAGCGCGCCGGCGAACGGCTCGACGCGGTCGAGCGCGAACGTCTTCACCGTCGCGACACGCGCGCCGGCGCGCGTCCCCGCGACGAGCGTCTTCGGCGCCTCGACGTAGAGGTCCACCGCCGGCCCCGCGGGCCGCTTCACGCCCTTCCGGTTCGCCGGGATCCGCCACGGCGCCGCAAGCGAGATCCGGCGCGAGTCCCCGGCCTCGTCGCGCGCCGCCACGCGCGCGGAATCGCCGGTGAGGAACCAGACCCCGATGAGGCAGTGCAGGGCGACGGAGACGGTGAGCGAGAGGAGGAGGACGGCGCGGAAGGGGCGCATGGAGCGTGCTCCGAGTCGGTGTGTGCCTCTGTTGACGGATCCGTCCCGGAAAAGTTCATCCCGATCGAACCTCATTCGCTTTTGTCCGTTCTGATTCGCGTCCCCGCCGTTTCTCCAGCCCTTTGGGCGGGAAAGCAGAAGAAAAACCCCCGCCGCCGCGGATAATGCGCTCGATGCGCCCCGTCCTCCTTCTCCTGCTCCTCTCTTCCACCGCCCTCGCCAACCGCGAGGGCTTCGCCAACGCCCGGCAGAAGGCCGAGCGCCTCGAACGGCGCGGCGAATGGGCCGAGGCGGCAGCCTGGTGGGAGGCGGCGGCGGAGACGATGGAAGCGGTTTCGGCGCCGCTTTCGGCGCTGGGCGTGAAGGAGGCGAAAGAGGACCGGGACGAAGGCGCGCGCCTCTGGTGGCAGAAATACGGCGAGGAAGACGCGCGCGTCGCGAAGGAGGCGCGCGAAAGCGCGAAGGCTGCCTGGGAGAAGGCGGGAGGCGAGAGCCCCGAAGCGCGCGCCACGCTGGGCGACTTCATGGTCGACGCGATCGCGAACTACCCGCGCAACTACTGGCGCTGGGGCCACGTCGAGCTGCGGATGGAGTCCCTCCGCGCCGACGGCAACGAAATCGGCGCCTGGAATCTGGAGGCGCGCGAACGGTCGCGCTGGGCCGCGCGCTACCGGGAGGTCTGCGTCGCCTGGTGGAAGAAGAAGGGCGACGCGAAGCGGTCCGCGGAGTTCGAGGCGGAGGCGGCGGAGCAGGAGGCGAAGGCCGAGGCGGCGCGCAAGCGGATCGCGGCGGAGTACGAGGAGGGGTGGGATCCGGAGAAGCTGCGGCTCGCGGTCCGGACGGGCTCCGCGGAGGACGCGCGCGACGCGGTCTCGCGGCTCGCGTTCCTGAAGCACCGCGACGGCCTCCGCGAGGCGCTCGAGCACGGCGGCCGGGAGGTCAACCTGCGGGCGCTTCGGGCGCTCGCCGGGATGCGTGATGTGAAGGGGATCTTTCTGGCCTCGAAGAGCGCCGACGAGCAGGTTCGGAAGACCGCGGCGGGCGTGATCGACTGCCGCGCGCCGCAGTCGGGGCCCGAGTGGGTGATCCGCTGCTCCGGCGTCGGATTGAGTGCGAAACGCGCTTCCGACCTTTCCCGATTCTGCGTCGACCGCATTCTCCGGTTTGTCCGCGAGGAGGATGCCCCCCATAACGGGAGCCCGCTGTATCTGAGGCACTACGGCTGCCTGTGGTCCGTCCCGCTCAAGGTCCAGGGCTCTCCCGGCGGCCTCTCCGCGGAATTCTTCGCCGAACCGGAACTCGAAGGCAAGTGCGTGAGTCAAACGATCGAGGACTTCGACTTCGACTGGGGCCGCGACGCCCCGGCGGAGGGAATCCCCGAGAACGGCTGGAGCTTCCGCGCGAGCGGGTTCCTCTACGTGGAGAAAGAAACGGTGGCCGAGCTGCTGGTCCAGTGCGACGACGCGATCCGCGTGCGGATCGACGCGCGGGCGGTCATTGACCAGTGGGCCGAGGCGCCTGAGCCGCTGTACCGCCGCGCGCCGATCGTCCTGAAACCGGGCGCGCACTCCTTCGTCGTCGAGTACGCGGATCGCGGCGGCCTCGCCGCCCTGCGGATGTGGCTCGCCCCCGGCCGCGACGAATTCGCGCCGCTGGGGCCGATGCTGCGCCGGATGCCGGAGAAGAAATGATGTTCGCCGTCGTCCCCGGCCTCTTTGCCCCGCTCCAGCAGCTGGCCAGCTTCCTGCCGCAGATCGCCATCATGCTCGTCGCAGCGGCCACCGCGGTGTTCCGTCCGCAGGCGTATCGATGGGCGTGGCAGGTCGTGAAGGAACGGCGCAGGATCCTGATTCCCTCGCTCGCGGCGCTCGCCGTCGGCGCTGGCGCCTGGCGATTGAGCCGACCGGGGCCCATCACCTTGCCTCCCCCGACCGAGCAGGAGAAGCGCGAAGGCTGGTGGTCGTTTCGCAGGGACGGCAGTCGCACGGGCTCGGACGGCAAGCCTGTCGGCACAAGCGTGAGAGCCATCTGGAAGTACCGCGAGCCCACGGTCGACAAGCGAGCTTTCGCATCGAGCCCTGCCGTGTGGGCCGGCCGCGCTTACATCGGGTGCGACAACAGCGCGCTGTATTGCTTCAACGTAGACAGCGGGGAGGAGCCCCTCTGGGTATTTCCCGCGCGATACCCCGTCTTCTCGGCACCGGTCATTGCCGGGGGCAGGGTGTACTTCGGGGAAGGACTCCACGAAACGAAGGACGCCTGGCTCCACTGCGCGGACGCCGTGACCGGCAAGAAGCTCTGGGAATTCAAGACGACGAGTCATGTCGAGTTTCCGCCCACCCTGGCCGACGGACGCGCTTACTTCTGCGCGGGAGACGACGGGCTCTACTGCGCGGACGCGGTGACGGGGGGGATGATCTGGCAGGCGAAGGGCATGCACCTCGACAACTCGCCGCTGCTCCACAACGGCGTGCTTTACGTCGGAGCGGGTTACGGGGAGACCGGAATCGCGGCGTACCGCGCCTCCGACGGCGTCCGGCTCTGGTTCACGCGCACGCCGGCAAGCTGCTGGGGCGATCCCGCGCTCGGCCCCGCCGGAATCGTCGTGGGGGTCGGGAACGGCAATTTCGAATTCAGGGACGATAATCCGCAGGCTGCGATTCTCTGCCTGTCCCCGGAAACCGGCGGGATCAAGTGGCGGACGCCGCTGGCAGATGCCGTGCTCGCGGCGGCAGCCATTTCGGGGAACCGGGTCTTCATCGGCGACCGAAGCGGCGACTTCTCCTGTTTCGACGCGACCACCGGCGCACTTCTCTGGAAGAAAGGATGCGGTCAACCCATTCTGTCGAGCGCGGCCGTGACGGAGAACGCCGTGGTTTACGGTTGCGATGGCGGGCACGTGCACGCGCTGAGTCCGATCGACGGCTCGGAGATCTGGCGCTACGACGCATCGAAGGACTCGTGGCTGCCGGACGAGCGCATCCTGTCCTCCCCCGCCGTCGTCGATGGCCGCGTTTACATCGGCTGCAACAACTTCTACTTCTACTGCCTCGGCCCGAAGGAATGACGCGCCGCGTCATCGCCCTCGCCCTGCTCGCGGGCGCTTCCCTCGCACCCGCCGAACCCGACTGGCCCGGGTTCCGCCGCACGGTGGAGCGCGCGGGGAGCGACGGGCAGGCCGTGCCGGCGAAAGTCGCGGTGCTCTGGAAGTGGCGCAACGAGCGCGATCGCGGACGCGTCATGTCGTCCCCCGCCGTCGTCGGAGGGCGGGTCTACTGCGGCTGCGACAACTTCGACGTCACGTGCATCGACGCCGAGAAGGGCGGACCGCCACTCTGGACGTTCGGGGCGCGTTCCTGGGTCTTCAGCTCGCCCGCGGTCGCGGGAGGCCGCGTGTACATCGGAGAAGGACTCCACACGACGACGGACGCGAAACTGTACTGCCTGGACGCCGAAACCGGGAAGCAGGTCTGGAGCTTTCAGACCACCAGCCACATCGAAGCGACCCCCGCCGTCAGCGGCGGGAAGGTCTTCGTCGGCGCGGGCGACGACGGCGTCTACGCGATCGACGCCGCGACCGGCGCGAAACTCTGGCAGGCCAGGGGGCTCCACATCGACAGCGCGACGCTCGTGGTGGAGGGGCTGGTCATCGTCGGCTCGGGATATGGCGAGCACGCGATCGGGGCGTGGAAATCGGAGACCGGGGAGGTCGCCTGGAAGGTGAAGGTCGCGGCCTGCGCCTGGGGGCCCGCGGCGCTCGGGCCGAAAGGCGTCATCGTGGCCGTCGGCGACGGCAACTTCGAACAGACACTTCCGAACCCCAAGTCCGAACTCCTCTGCCTCGCGCTCGCCGACGGCGCGGTGGTCTGGCGCGCCCCGCTCAAGAACACCGCGATGTCGACTTCCGCGGTCTGGAAGGGCCGGATCTACATCGGCAACCGCGGGGGCGAGTTCGGGTGCTGGGACGCGGAGAACGGGAAGCGGCTCTGGACGGGCGGGTGCGGGCGGCCGGTGCTGTCGAGCGCGGCGGTGGTGGAGAACGCGGTGGTGTACGGGTGCGACGGGGGGCACGTGCACGCGCTCGACCCCGAGACGGGCAAGGAGCTGTGGAAGCACGAGACGGCGCGCGACGGAATCAGCCGCGACGTGCGGATCGTGAGTTCTCCGGCCGTCGTGGGCGGGCGGATCTATTTCGGGTCGAACAACGACTGGTTCTACTGTCTCGGCGAGAAGAAGTAGGATCCGCCGCGGGATGAAGGCGACGCCGCTGGCCGACCTGACCGATGCCGATTTCGCCGCCGCGGGCGGCAAGGCGCGCGGGCTCGCGCTGCTGATCCGGCACGGATTCGCGGTTCCGCGGGGATGGTCCGTCGCCGGGGGCGACCGCGACTTCGCGCCCGTCCTCGCCGCCTGGCGCGCGGCGGGCTCGCCGCCCGTCGCCGTCCGTTCGAGCGCGGCCGCCGAGGACTCCTCCGCGCGCAGCTTCGCCGGCCAGTTCAGGACGGTGCTCGACGTCCGCACGGAGGAGTCGCTCGCCGCGGCGCTCGCGGAAGTCCTCGATTCGCAGCGGCGCGAGACCGCCTACGGCGCGGCGGCCGGCGCCGCGGCGGCGGTCGTGCAGGAAATGGTCGAGCCCGAGTTCGCGGGCGTCGCGTTCGGGCGCGACCCGGTCAGCGGCCGCGGCGTGCTGATCGAGTCCGTGAAAGGCCGCGGCGACGCGCTCGTCTCCGGCGAAGTCACGCCGGCGCGCCTCCGGATCGCCGACGGGAAGTCCGACGGGGAGCGGCAGCTGCCCGACGCCCTGGCCCGGGACGTCGCCGCAGGTGCTGCCGACGTCGAGCGGAAATTCGGCGCCCCCCAGGACGTCGAATGGGCCTCGGCCGCCGGCCGCCTCTGGTTCCTCCAGGCACGCCCCATCGTCCCCACCGCCGGCATCCTCCTGGCCGACCTCCGCGCCCGCGCCCCACGCCCCACCTGCTGGTCCGCCCGGTACAACCTCGCGGAAACCGTCCCCGCCCCCACCCCCATGACCTGGGCCTTCCTCCGCCGCATGATGTCCTGGGAGGGCGGCTACGGCCGCGCCTTCCGCCGCTTCGGATTCTTCTTCCGCGACGACGTCCGCGCCTCCGGTTTCGTCGAACTCGTCGGCGGGCGGGTGTACGCCGACCTCGAGCGCGAAGCGGGCACCTACTTCGGCGCCTGGCCGCTCGCGTACGACTTTGACGCGATGCGTCAAAACCCCGCCCTCGCCAGCCGCCCCGAGCCGAAACCCGACTGGCGCCGCACCACCCCCGGCTTCTGGCTCCGCTTCCCCTGGTATGCCTGGCGCCTCCTCCGCGCCCAGTCCCGCCTCAACTCCGCCCTCCGCACCTTTCCCGCGGAGTTCGGCGCGTGGGAAACGGCGCTCCGCGAGCGCACCCGCGCCGCCCCGCGCGCCGACGTCCCGGAGCTCCTCCGCCGCTTCGACCGCGCCGCCGCCGAAACCGCCGAAATGGCCCTCGCCGCTTCCCTCCTCGCCTCGTACGAGTACGAACGCACGCCCGCGGCGAAACGGAAGGACCTCCGAGCGTGGCTGCCCTCCGAACTCGCCCACCGCGGTCCCGGCGAGATGGAGCTGGCCTCCCCCCGCTGGCGCGAGATGCCCGCGGAACTCGAGCGCCTCGCGAGCTCCGCCCCGCCCGGCCGCGACGCCGCCGGCGTCTACGCGCTGCGCGAGCGCGGCAAAGATGCCCTGCTGCGCGACCTGGACATCCTGCGCCGCGACCTGCTCGAGATCGGGCTGCGCACCGGCCTCGGCGAGGACGTCTTCTACCTGGAGCCGGGCGAACTGGCCCGCCCAGACGCCGCCCGCGCCGCCGCCCGCCGCCGCGAACGCGACGCCCTCCTCCGCATCCCGCTTCCGCCCCTGATCTTCTCCGACGGAGCCGAGGCCGCCGGCGCCGGAAACGCCTCCGCCGCCCTCTCCCCCGGCCGCGCGACCGGCGTCGCCTCGCTTCCCACCGCCATCGCAGGCTACGAGCCCCCGCCGGAGGCGGTGCTGGTGCTGCCCTCGCTCGACCCCGCGTGGACGCTGCTGTTCACGCGCGTCCGCGCCGTCGTGGTCGAGCGCGGCGGCGTCCTCTCGCATGGCGCGATCGTGGCGCGCGAACTCGGCGTGCCGTGCGTCTGCCGGCCCGGCGCGCGCGCGGAGTTCCGGGAGGGCCAGCGGATCGCCGTGGACGGAGACCTGGGAACGGTCGAGCCGACGAAACGGCAGGATTCAGGAGTGAGAGCATGAGAAAAATTCGATCTACGGCGTGGTCGGACCTCGCTCGCTTCGCGAGCTCGCCCCGACCGCGCCTGCGATCGAATTTTTTCATGCTCTCAGGAAGTGCTTTGCCTCCCAGAGTTTGTGAAAAAATCGGGC
>JACPRD010000107.1 GCA_016190145.1 Planctomycetota bacterium
CCCACGAACGCCGTGTCCTCCCCCCCGCCCTTCACGTCCCAGTACCTCCAGATCCGGTTCAACCCGTCCGGATACGCCACCACGAACCCCTTCTTCTCCGCCAACCCCGAAAACCCCGTCATCCGCTCCATCTGCGCCCCCGTCCCCCCCATCCCGTGCAGCGCCACGACGAGGGGAAGCGGCTTTCCTTTCTGAAAGGAAGCGGGCACGTGCAGCCGCCACGTCCGCTCCGCGTCCCCGACCTGGAGCGTCAGGTCGTGCGTGCCGGGGGAAGCGGGGATTTCGCCGGATTCGGCGCGGGCCGCGAGCCCCGGGGCCAGGGATAACAGGCAGGCGATCAGATGCCGTCGCATGAGATTCCAACCCGGCGGCCGGAGGGAAGTTGCGGGCGGGCCGGTTCCGGTTCGCCACCGATCCGGATGCGATCCACAGCGAGCGCATTCGTCACGAGGAGTATCATGACGGGCATCGTGTTCCCGTCGATTGAGATGAGTCCTCCATGGAAACCCCGCCTTCCCGCGGCGGGAATGGCGCTCCTGGTGCTGGCTCTCCTGAGCGGCTGCCGGCCTTCGAAGGCAAGCCAGGGCGCGTCTGCGCCCGTCGCGACGGCGGGAGATCCCTCGCCAGCCCTCGATGCCGGCGCTCCGAAAGATGCGGAGGGCTGGAGAGACCGTGCCCGGAATCGAGAACACGAAGGCGACCTGGAAGGGGCCATCCATGACTTCGGCGAGGCCATCAAGCTCGTGCCGGAGGACTCCCGGGCCTGGCGTGATCGGGGGTGGGCGCGCGTCCTCGACTGCGACGGCGAGGGAGCGATTTCCGATTTCACGAAGGCTCTCGATCTGGAGCCCGCGGATTCTTCGCTCTGGGCTTGGCGGGCCCGCGCGAAGTACATCGCGGGCGACAATGAAGGAGCCCTGTCGGACTGCGACAAAGCGCTCGAGCTCTGTCCCGGCGACAAGAACGCTCGGGAACATCGCGCGATCACGCGCGGGAAGATCGGCGACCTCGATGGAGCCATCCTCGACTGCGACGAGGAGATTCGCAGGTTTCCGGATGCCACCGAGGCGTACCTTTGGAGAGGCATTTGCCATTACATGTCAGGAAACCCCCAGGCCGCACTCGAGGAATTCACCGCCCACATTCAGACGAACGGCTTCCTGGCCGACGACTATGCCGCCCTGTACCGGTGGGCCATCAGGGTCCGCTTCACGGATAAGAAGGAGGCAGGAGCAGAGTTGCGCGCCTACGTGGGCCCTTCAAGACGTCTACGCGGAACGGTGGACCACGCTCTCGTGCAGCGCTGGGGGAGACCGTACTGGCCCAGTTCAGTCCTGGCCTTCTGCCTCGGCACCATCTCCCGTGACGAACTCTTCGCCGACTTGGAACATCTTCCCAAGGGGGAACGCCACGGCAATTCGTGCGAGGCCTGGTTCGACGCGGGCATCGCCGCCCTGGGCGACGGCGATGAGGCGGAAGGCATCCGCTGCCTGGAGAATGCTGTCGCAACGCGTGAACGCGACTTCACCGAGTACGACCTGGCCGTGTTCGAATTGAAGACGATCCGTGGAAAACGCTGAATCCGAAACCGGTTGGTGTGACGGGGCCTTCCTGACCAGAAGCGGTGATCAGGGCCGCCATGTGCACCATACACCGCCAAGAAGTGGAGCAAACGGATGGCAACCGAAGAATTCGAGATCCTCCCCGCCCGAGAACTCCGCGAGAAATATGGTCTAACCGCGGCGAATCGACCCGAAGTGCGTCTCGACCCCAGCAGGGTGCCTTCGGATCTCCACCCGTTGATTCCTTATGCAGAAATCTGGGGGATTTCCGACGATCTGATTCGGGAAGATGCATTTGCAAGAACTCCACCGGAGGCGCTTGCGCAACTCAAATTGGTGATTAAGCGTTTCGAGCGTCCGCTTCTGGCGTGGCTGGCAGGTTCCGAGGCTGACCGGCGCCCGCCGAACGCATCCTCAGGCCGCTCCGGCCACGCCTGATCTACCTCCGGGCCGCGACGGCCGCGGAGGCCTGGGAGAGGATGCGCCGGTACCGACCGCGGGAGTGGTTCCGGCAGAACAACGCGTTCATCGCCGGACTGCCCTTCGCCCGGAGCCGCGGGCTCCGGCAGGGAGAAACGCTCGCGCGGTTCGTGGCGGAGGCGTGGAGGCTGGGGAACCTCCTCTTCCGGAAGTCGACGCTGCGCAAGCTGCGGCTGGATGTCACGGCCGGGACCTGGGCGGCCCGCCACGCGAAGATCGGGCGGTTCCTCGCCCTCCCGGTCCTCGACGACCAATCCCCGCCCCGGGCGGATCTGGCGAAGTTCGCGGGCGTCTACGACCTCGGCGAAGAGCCCTTCGACTCGCTTCGCTCGCTCAGGGCAAGGGCGCCCCGAGAATCTCCGCGCCGCGACAGGATCTGTGAGGCGAGCCCGACAGAGCGTGCGCGCCTGACCGTCCGCCTCGGGAAGGACGGGACGCTCATCGCGCGGTTCAGGAACTGGCTCCCGCACGTAAGACTGCTTCCGCGGAAGCCCCGCGTCTTCACCCTGGCCGGGCTGCCCTGCGAACTCTCGTTCCAGCTCGATCGGTCCGGCGCCGTCGGGAGCGCCACCGCGCACGGTATCCCGAGCTGGGAGCTGTCGGGGAAGACGTTCGTCAGGCGATCAGGCTCAGGCCCCGCCGACCCGACGCCCGGAGGAAGATTGCGGCCGGCGACAGGCAGGCCTACTCCTCGAAAATCTCGCTGACCTTGCACCGGAAACCCGGAAGCAGCTTCGGGGATGCCAATTCGTCCTCTTCATGAAGGAGCGAAGGTTTGCCAGCCCGCGGGTACGAACACACCGTCTGCGTCTGCGGCACGGCGATCCACACCAGGTCGACGCCGAACTTGTGATACTCGGCGAGTCGGTTCTCCATTTTCTCCCACGTGTCCTGCTGCCCAAGCACCTCCACGATCAGTTCGGGACGACGCGTGAGAAACCCGAACGGCCTGTCTCCGCGTGGGAGTCGCTTGTGGGAAATGTACAGCGCGTCGACTCCACGGACCGTGTCGGGATGCCTGCCGACGAGAACGCCGGCCTCGCCGGTCAGGACCTGCCCTGTTCCCCGGCTCTTGGCCCAGCGCCAGAGAAGTCCAGCGACATTCATCACGACCCGGCTGTGCTCCACTCCTCCGGGAGACAGCGGGAAATTCCTGCTTTTCACAAGCTCGCAGGGGTCCAGCGCCGAGGCGAGGCGTTCGAAGCGATCCGCCAACATAGATGGCAGGCCTTTCATGGTCACAACTTCGGATTCTAGGCGATCGCCAGCCTCCCGGCGTCACTCTGAATGTAGAATCCGGTTATGAAAGCCGTCATCGTCGACGTCCCTGATTCCCTCTTCGCGGAGCGCCACCGCCTCGGCCTGGACCGCCGCGACGAGGTCTGGGAGGGTGTGGTTCACATGGTTCCGCCGCCGACCTGGGAACATCAGCGCATCGTGGACTCGCTCCAGTTTCTGTTCCGGGGGTACTTTCTCCGGAACAGCCTCGGCACCATCTGCTCCGCGCTGGGAGTCCGTGCCCCCTCCAAGTCGTCGCTCAGCTACCGCATCCCCGAGTGGTTCGTGCTGGCACCGGGACGGCAGAGCCTGCTCAAGCCGGAAAGCAGTTACGTGGACGAGGGGCCCGATGTCGTCCTCGAGGTCCGCTCTCCGGGAGACGAGACGGACGAGAAGACGCCGTTCTACGACGAAGTCGGGGTGAGGGAGCTTCTCATCGTCGACCGGGACACCCTCGCCGTCGAACTCCTCCGCCGCGCTTCCGGGCGGCTGATGGCGGTCTGCCCGGCGCCCGACGGCCAGGTCCGCTGTGAAGGACTTCGCGCAGGTTTCCGGACGGTGCAGAAGGACGGCCGGCACGCGCTCTCCGTGTTCCTCGAGCTGGAGCGCACCGAGCACTTCGTTTGAGGGCGTGAGGTGGCGTCCGGCAGATTGAAGGGTCAGGGGCGCAATTCGCGAGGAACCGAGCTGCGTCGGTTTCACACGTGTCGACGCGATCAAGTCTCAGGCGGTCAATTGATGAGCACCCTCGACCTTGATGTTGACGCGTACTGGTGGGGCCGTCGTGAGTCTGTCAACGACTGCGCCGAACGGTGTCATGCCTATCTTCGCGAACTGGCAGCGTTTGATGGACTGTTCCAGCGGTGGTTTCGCCCGGCAGGATCGAGGAAAGTTGCCCAAAACAGCGAAGTGGATCTGAGTAAGAAAGGTCTCCGCAGCCTTCTGAATGAGCGGGTCACTAGACGCGACGCCACTTCCACTGCGGACGCTGATCAGGGGCTTTCACTCCAGCTATGGACCCATGCCCCTGACGGAGCAGAGGCGGGTTTGTTGTTGCGATGTGGCTCACATGGGTTAAGGGTTCCTTCTCCCAACTGCTGTCTCTTGTCACTTCCGCGCTCCGGCCGGGCACACGCAAGGATTCTGCAGATCTCCATGTTGACAAGACTTCTTGAAATCGCGATCGAGACTTGGACGCCGCAATGGGTGGTCGCCACAAATCGGAGCATTCGCGATTCCTTTCTTCATGGGTATTCGGCGCCGTTCATCCCAGGTCTGATCACCTGGATCAGCAGGACTTTGAAATTCGAGAGGGAACCCATGAACGGTATTCCAGCCACGACTCTGAAGGATGGCACACTCGTTGTCCTGCCGGACGCCATTATCGAGAATGCCGGTACGAAGCCCGGCAATCTTCCCCAGTTCATCGCGCGATTTGCTGGTGCAGTTCAGTCAGCGACGCAATAGCGGAAGTACTGCGAGTGTTTTCGGATATGCCGCTTGTCAGAGCGCCGGGCTGGCGGCGCACGAACCTCAGGATGCGGATGTCGAACTGGTGTGCCTGCGAACCGCGGCAGACCGCTCGGAAGCAACTCGGAAGTCGAGCGCTTCCGAGTTCAGTTCGTGCCCGGGTGCCAAGCTCCCGGCTTCCGGGCTGGATCTGGCGGGATTTCAAATGAGACCGGAGGAAATCAATCCCACCTATAATGCCCCGATGTCCTCCACCCTCCAATGCGGCGCCTGCGGGAAGCGCTACCGGCTTCCTCACTGGCCCGTGCAGCCCGTGCGCTGCGCGTGCGGGCTCGGCGCGCGGCTGCCGCCGAGCGAGGACATGCTCGTCATGCTGCCGCCGCTTCCGCCGAGGCCGCTTCCCGCGCCGACGCCGGAGCATCCTTGGGAGCAGGCGCTGCACGAGGGGAGGACGGACGCGCCGGAGGCGTTTGCGCTGCGGTTCGAGGCGGAGCGGGCGGCGCTGCCGCCGGCGTTCGATCGGCTGCTGTCGGTGGACTTGGTGCGGGAGGTGGAGCCGCACGAGTACCAGGTGGACACGGCGCTCAAGGTGCTCCGGGACCTGCAGGGCAGGGCGCTTCTGGCGGACGAGGTCGGGCTGGGGAAGACGATCGAAGAGGGGTTCATCATCAAGGAGATGCTGGTGCGGGGGCTGGCGCGGCGGGCGCTGGTGCTGGCGCCGGCGTCGCTGGTGACGCAGTGGCAGGACGAGATGGAGGCGAAGTTCGACCTGGAGTTTCGGATTGCGGAGCGGCCGGAGCACTGGTCGGAGCGGCTGGTGGTGGCGAGCATCGATGCGGCGAAGGGGGCGCGGCACCAGGCGGCGCTGGTGAAGATTCAGCACGAGCTGGTGATCGTGGACGAGGCGCACAATCTGAAGAATCACCGGACGCAGAACTGGAAGCTGGTGAACGCGCTGCGGAAGAAGTACCTGCTGCTGTTGTCGGCGACGCCGATCCAGAACGACCTGATCGAGCTGTACAACATGATCACGCTGCTCAGGCCGGGGCAGCTGTACACGCTGGGGCAGTTCAAGGAGGCGTTTCTGGATCCGAAGGACAAGCGGAAGTGCAAGGATCCGGCGCGGTTGAAGGAGCTGCTGCGGGCGGTGATGGTGCGGAACCGGCGCACGGAGGTGGGGATCGACTTCGTGGCGCGGCGGGCGGTGACGGCGGCGGTGGACCTGGGGCCGGAGGAGCGGCGGGTCTACACGCTCGCGACGCAGTTCGTGCGGTCGCCGGACTTCGAGAAGATCTACGAGGACAATTCGCGGCTCGTGGCGATGGCGATCCTGAAGCAGCTGGGGTCGAGTCCGCAGTCGCTGGGGTACACGGTGGAGGAGAAGCTGCTGCCGCGGGCGAAGGCGAAGGGAGCGGAGCGGCTGGTGGCGGAGCTGGGGGAGGCGTGCCGGGCGGCGGTGAGGCCGGCGAAGGCGGAGCGGCTGGCGGAGCTGATGAAGACGGACGAGGACAAGTGGATCGTGTTCACGCAGTACCGGCGGACGCAGCAGATGATCGAGGCGCGGCTCGCGAAGGACCAGGTGAGCTTCGCTTCGTTTCACGGAGAGATGTCGCGCCAGGAGAAGGACGCGGCGGTGGCGGCGTTCAAGGGGGAGAAGCGGGTTCTCGTGGCGACGGAGTCGGCGGGGCAGGGGCGCAACCTGCAGTTCTGCCGCCGGATCGTGAACTACGACCTGCCGTGGAACCCGATGCGGGTGGAGCAGCGGATCGGGCGCGTGCACCGGATGGGGCAGACGCGCGAAGTGCAGATCGTGAACATGATCGCGAAGGAGACGATCGAGGCGTCGCTGCTCGAGCTCCTGGACCGGAAGATCGAGCTGTTCCGGCTGATCGTGGGCGAGCTCGACATGATCCTCGGGAAGACGCGGGTCGAGGACGAGCTGCTGGACATCTTCCTCGCGACGAAGAACGACAAGGAATTCGCGGACAAGATGGACCATTACGGCGACGACCTGGTGGCGCTTCGGCGCGACTACGAGAAGGCGAAGCAGTTCGACGCGGAGGTGCTGGACAAGATGGGAGGGACGCCCGCGCCTGCGCCGGCTGCGGCGGCGCCCGCGAAGATCCCCGTTCCCACGGGGGCGAAGCCGTGAAGTCGTGGAAGATCGGGGTGGGGCTGCTCGTGGTGGCGGCGGTGGCGGTCCCGATTGAGTTCATCGTCGCGCCGGCGGTCAAGCGGCGGGGGATGGAGCGCAAGCGGGCGGAAGCGCGGCTGATTCTGAAGCAGATCGGGGTGTATCTCACCCTGTACGAATCGAAGTACGGGGGGTATCCGCCGAATCTGGAGGCGCTGAAGCGGCCGGGGATGATCGAGGAAGCGAGGCTGCTTGCGTGTCCCGGGTGTGGGACCCCCTGGGGCGGGCCGATACGGGATGTCTATGCGGTGTGGAAGCCCGGGGAGCCGATGCCCGATCTGCCGCTGGCGTGGTGCGACGCGTGCCTGGCGAGGGACGGGGAATCTCCGGTGCTGTTCTTTCAGGGCAGGGTGGACGCGTATGCGAAGGATAAGCTGCCTGTCCGCACACCGAAGTAGGTCTGCCTTGGGCCGCGAAGCGGCCGCCCTTGCCCTTGACCTTGCCCTTGACCTTGCCCTGTCGTTCGAACGGGGGCAAAAACAGCAGGTCAAGGGCAAGGTCAAGGTCAAGGGCAAGGGGGCGCGGCTGGCGCCGCGCCGGGAGCTGAGTCGAGAGGTTGTCCCGAGGAAAATGAGCGACAGCCCCACATCAGTCGACGATCTCCTCCGCGCCACCCGCCGGCAGTTGGATGAGCTCTATGCCTCGCGCGACGCCGGAACGATCCCGCAGGGCGACTCCTGCGGCACCGCGCTGGCGCTTCCCGGAACTCCTGTCACGCAGCCCGTCTCGAGACTCGCGCGGCCCCTTTGGCAGGGAAAGGTATTCGATCCTGCGACGTCGACGCTGATCAACAAGGTTCTCGGGCTGCGCCTGTTCGTCGCGAAGGTCTACAGGGGCGAGAGCTGGTTCGACGGGAAGCCCGCGATCATCGTCGACTACCAGGAGACGTCCCTCCTCGTGGCGCCGATCCGGGACGAGATCCGCGAAATCAGCCCGGGCGTCTACCTCGGCATGGCGTACCTCCGCTCGAAGGGCCGGATGCGGCTCATCCATTTTGCGCTGGATCTCACGGGGAAGACGGAAGGGCTGGGGTGGAACCGCGCGGTGCTCCTCAAGCTCACGCTCGTGCTCCTCGCCGCGGGAATCCTGGGATTCGTGGTTCCGCCGGAAAAGAACTTCACGAGCGGGGCCGTGCCGTACAACGTGTTCCACCTCGTCTTCGGCGCGGTGGGCGGCTGGATCGCGCTCTGGGGCAGCCGCCGATCGGCCCGGGTGTTCAACGTCGGGTTCGGAGTGATCGACCTCTACCAGGCGCTGGCGAGCGCGAAGGGGCTCTTCCCGGCTGCGCTTTTCCTGTGGAAGCCAGCGGACGACGTCATCCACTGGATTCTCGGGGGGGCCCTCGTGCTCGTCGGGCTGCTCTGCGACCGCCGAAAGGCCTGACCACCCGGAACCCCTTGCGCGGGGCCCGGCTCCCTGCGAATCTTCTCCGAACGACATCGGGAGACAACGCGCCATGTTCGACGAATCCTTCTCCGACGCCTGGAAACGCCGCTACGGAACCGACCCGACGTTTGCGCCGTGGGAAGTTTCGCCGTTCCTCCGGCACCGCAGCGTGCGCGAGTTCGCGCGGACGCCGATCGCCGAGAACACCGTGCGCGCGCTGTTCGCGGCCGCTCAGAGCGCGGCGACGTCCGCGAATCTCCAGCTCTGGAGCGCCGTGTCGGTGCAGGAGCCGGGACGCCGCGAGGCGATCGCCGACCTCTGCTCGAACCAGCAGCAGATCCGCGACTGCGCGTGGTTCTTCGCGTTCCTCGCCGACCACTACCGCCTCGCCCGCGCCGCGCGCAAGGCCGGCGTCGACCCGGCGGGGCTCGACTTCCTCGAGTTCTACACCATGTCCGTCGTCGACGCCTCTCTCGCCGCCGAGCGCATGGCGTGCGCGGCGGAAGCGGCGGGGTTCGGGGTGTGCTACATCGGCGCGCTGCGGAACGACCCCGCGGGCGTGAAGACGCTGCTGCGCCTGCCCGAAGGGACGTTCGGGCTGTTCGGTCTCTGCATCGGCGTGCCGGGCGGGGAGTGCAAGGCCGAGATCAAGCCGCGGCTGAAGCAGGAGGCGATGTGGTTCCGGGAAGCGTACGACGTGGAGCCGGACACGGCGGAGTACGACGCGCGGATGAAGGCGTTCTACGTCGCGCAGGGGATGAAGGGGGACGTGACGTGGGCGATGAGGAGCGGGAGGAGGGCGGACGGGAGTGAGAAGCAGATGGGGGGGAGGACGGGGCAGAAGGGGTGGGTGGAGGGGCAGGGGTTTGCGAGGAGGTAAAAGGGCCAGGGCAATTTTGAATTGTGAATTTGGAATTTTGAATTTGTGACGCGGGCGGGGGCGGGACGGCGCCGCGATGGAAGGAGGCCCTTCAGTGTTCTTCCGTCCCTCCGAGGTTTCCGGACGTGCCAGGCGAAGTCTCGCTGTCCTCGTGGGCTGGGAGGTGCCCACCCTGAGAATTGCCCGTTCGTCAGGAAGCCAATCGGGCGGCGTCCGGAGTGATCCGGCCGTCGAAGCCCCGAGCGGCGGAAGCGCGAGCCGTAGTGCAAGCAAACCCACGAGAGCCTCGTTACAAACGAGAGGGACGGCCAAGCTTTCGGAAAGGCTGAAGCCTGGAACCGATGGGAGAGCAACGGGTACAAACGCTCATCCGGCCCTCCGGGGTCGATCGGGACGGCGCGTGCTGAAAGGCCAGCGAGGAACCTGGGATATCCGATGGGGTGAGGCGACTCTGACCTCAACGCGGAGCGGGAACCCATAACCGCCTGCGGCTCCATCGGAAGTCGGAGGGGCCCGTAGTAGCGACGAAGCGGCTAACCCCCGTGGAGCCAAGGGGCCCTGCTGCAAGCAAGCGGAGTCAGAGGAGGGGAGAGCCGATTGGGACCTGAAGTCCCTACTACGGAAAACGCGGACTACGCACCCGATCCACCGGAAACCCGGGGAACGAGGGCGCTGCCGTTAAAACTCGCCTCTCTGAGACAGAAGCTGGGCCAGAAAGCCAAGCAGGAACCCAAGTTTCGGTTCTACGCGCTGTACGGGCACATCTTCAGGACTGACGTGCTGGCAGCGGCGTGGGATCGAGCGCGAGCCAACAAAGGCGCGCCCGGCGTCGATGGCGTGACCATCGAGGACATCGAGAAAAGCCCGGGAGGACCCGAGGCTTTTCTCCAGTGCATCCAGAAGGAGTTGAGGCAGAAAGAGTACCGCTCTCTCCCTGTTCGGCGCGTCTACATCCCCAAGGCCAACGGCAAGCTGCGGCCTCTCGGCATTCCGACGTTGCGTGATCGAGTCGTGCAGACGGCGACCCTGCTGATTCTGGAGCCGATTTTCGAATCGGACTTCCTGAACTGCTCCTACGGTTTCCGCCCCGGCCGATCAGCGCATCAAGCTCTGGAGGAACTCCGTGGCTGTGTGCGAGCCGGGCTCACGGAGGTGTACGACGCGGACCTCAAGGGGTATTTCGACTCGATCCCGCATGACAAGCTCATGGCGGGTCTGCAAATGCGGATCGCTGATGGCGCAGTGCTGAGGCTGATCCGGATGTGGCTGACCAACGCTGTGGTTGACCCGCCGACGCAACCCGGTTGCCGCCCGACAGTCCGACGGTCGGAGAAGGGGACGCCGCAGGGAGGAGTGATTTCCCCTCTGCTGGCGAACTCCTTCCTCCACTGGTTTGATCGGGCGTTTCACCGGCGCGACGGTCCGGCTCACACCGCCAAGGCTACGCTGATCCGATACGCCGATGACTTCGTCGTCCTCGCCCGCAAGCTGACCCGACCTGTCACGGATTTCATCGAGACGAAACTTGAACAGTGGATGGGACTGGAACTCAACCGCGAGAAGACACGGGTCGTCGACATGAAAGAGCCCGCGGCACATCTGGACTTCCTCGGGTACACGTTTCGCTTTTCACGCAGTTACTACGGCGGACCGCGGTACCTACGGATGACCCCGTCGGCCAAGGCCATGCAGCGAGCCCGCGAGGCTCTGCGCCAGCGCACGACACCGTCGCGCGGACTGGTGCCGATCCAAACCCTCATTGCCGACCTGAACCGATTCCTCAAAGGATGGGCCGCCTACTTTCGACTCGGCAACCCCAGCCATGCCTTCAGCTCCCTCAACCACTTCGTGTACTGGCGCCTCTACCGTCACCTGCGTCGTCGCAGTCAACGGCCGTACCGACCTCCTGCCGAGGTGGGCCTTACAGGCCATCTGCGGAGGCTTGGTCTGGTGCAGCTATGACAACCTTGGTGTTCTCTGTGCATGCCGCCGGCCGAGAGCTTGCAGGTAAGCCGGATGCGGGAAATCCGCACGTCCGGTTTAACGAGGGGGAGGAGGGCCTTCGGGTCCTCCTCCCTACTCTCCCGTTTGTCGTTCTTACAAATCTGGATGGCCGTCATTTAAGGAAAAAAGGGGCAGAACACGGAAACCTCGGAGGGACGGAAGAACACGGAGTCTGACAGCCGCTACCATCGCTCGAGGAAGTTCCTCGTCGATCCCGGATTCAACCGCGACAGCTCCGAAAGCCATCGGGGATTCACCGCCGTCAACTCGAGCAGCGGCGGATCGCGGTGTACGCGACGGGCCTCGACGACGCCGGGCTGGAACGCGCCCAGAACCCAGGCGACGCCCACGACGGACCCGACCGGCAGGAGGAGAGAAAAGGAGCGCAGCTCGGGGATGGTGGCGGAGGTCATCATCGCGAGAATCGCCGCCGCCAGCGCCACGCCGGCGATCGGAATCGCGGCGCGGGCACGGCGGCCGGCGCAGCCGGAACAGACCGGGACCTCGGCGGCGCCGTACTCGTGCGGCACGACGAGAATCTCCCGCGCGCGGCCGCCGCAGCCCGGGCAGGTCGCGGGAAAATGCGGCCGGAACGTCCGCAGGCGGACGACGAGCGGCGCGCCCGGGAGGCCGAAGAACTGCGGCGGCTCGCCGATCCGCCCCGGCGCCGGCACGCTGTAGCGCAACAGCCGCTTCCGAAAATCCTCCGGCGCGAACTCGTCGCGCCGGCCCCAGGGGTTCAGGCAGACGACGCGGCGGGCGTCCATCCGCTCGACGAGGTACGCGTGCCGGATTTCGTCCGTGAACAGCGCGACCGGCACGAGCTCGCCCGCGGAGATCGCTTCCCCGATGTCCCGCATCGCCTGCGTCCCCGGCGGATCGCCCACCTCCCACGAGTCCCAGCGCCGCGCGGTCGCCGCTTCCAGAAGCCGGTCCGACTGGTCCGTGAACAGTCCGGTGTACGACGGCCCGTGGCGGCGGTCGCTTTTGTCCCGCGCGGGGTGATAGCGGTCGGCGGCGTTGGCGAAGTCCATGAAGGCGGCCTGGACGAGGCGGGAGGCGGGGGAGCGGCCGGAGTCGTCGGCGCGTTCGGTGCCGGGGCAGCGGCGGAGGACGGAGCCGGAGGCGAAGCGGACGCGGCCGTGGGAGGCGGCGAGGCCGCGGACGAGGCGGACGTACTCGGCGGGGGCGCGCGCGGCGAGGAGCATCTGGACGGTGGCGGCGGCGCAGGTCTGGCGCGAGCCCTGGACGACGGCGACGGGGTCGGAGACTTCGCGGAGGAGGTCGACGACGAGGCTGTGGAGGCGGATGCCGGGCGCGGTCGGCCGGGAGGCGAGGAGGACGAGGTTCTCGGCGAGCGTGCGGCGTTCGAGGAGGTCGGGCGCGCCGGGGAGGATGCGCCAGGCGAAAAGTTCGTCGAGGAGGTCGGGGACGGGGCGGCCGAGGTCGAGCAGCGGCTGCAGGGATTCGTGGCGGGCCGGGCGGGGCATCCGCGCATTGTGCCATCGGCAGGCATCGCGCGGCGCGAGCCGCGCCCCTTTACCTTTACCTTCCCCTTTACCTTTCCCCGCCGTTTGCGCGGACGAACGACAGGTAAAGGTAAAGGGGAAAGGTGAAGTTCAAGGGGGCCGCTTCGCGGCCGTCAGCTCCCCTGGGCCCTTCCCTCGAGATACTTCCTCTCCGCCCCCGTCGGCGCGAGCGCGCCGGCGCGGACGAATTCGGCGCGGGCTTCGGGGAGGCGGTGGAGGCGGAAGAGCGCGTCGGCGCGGGCGGCGGCGACGAGATACGTGAGCTCGGGGGGGACGTCGAGCCGGTCGACGAGCGCGAGCCCCGCGGCGGGCCCGTCGGCGCGCGAGACGGCGACGGCGCGGTTCAGGCGGACGAGCGGCGTGGGGTTGGCGCGCTCGAGCGCGGCGTAGAGGGAGGCGATGCGGGGCCAGTCGGTGGCTTCGGGGGAAGGGGCGGTCGCGTGGCAGGCGGCGATGCCGGCGAGGAGGTGGAGTTCGGAGAGGTCGGGGCCGGTGGCGGCGCGGGCGAGGTGGCCGAGGGCGGCGGCGATGAGGCCGCGGTCCCAGAGGGCGCGGTCCTGGGCCTCGAGGGGGAGGACAGAGCCTGAGGGGGACAGGCGGGCGGGGAGGCGGGAGGACTGGAAGAGCAGGAGGGCGGCGAGCGCGTGGGGGCGCGGGAGGTCGCAGGCGGGGTGGTCGGCGAGGAGGCAGGCGAGGCGGGCGGCCTCTTCCGCGACGTCGGTCCGCAGCCGGTCGTCGCCGTCGCGCACGGTGTAGCCCTCGTTGAACGCGAGGTAGAGGGCGTCGAGGACGGCGTCGAGGCGGGTGGGGAGGTCGGCGGGGGCGGGCATGCCCACGTCCGCGCCCGACTCCCGAAGTTTTCTTTTCGCGCGCACGAGGCGCTGCGCGAGCGCGGCCTCCTCCACGAAGAACGCCCGCGCGATCTCCGCGGCGCCGAAGCCGCCCGCGGCCTGGAGGGTGAGCGCGACCTGGTCCTCGCGCGCGAGCAGCGGATGGCAGCAGAGAAACATGAGCCGGAGCGCGTCGTCGGGCAGGCCCTCGTCCGCCTCCGCGGCCGGCGCGGGCGCGTCACCCGCGAGCGGCCGCTCCGGCGCGCGATGACGCAGCGCGTCAACGGCCGCGTTCCGCGCCGCCGACATGAGCCACGCGCCCGGGTTGTCCGGCATCCCGCGCAGCGGCCACGTCCGCACCGCCGCGAGCATCGCCTCCTGCACCGCGTCCTCCGCCAGCTCGAACTGCGCGCGCCCGAGCCGGCGCAGCAGGGCGCCGAGCACCTTGCCGTACTCCCGGCGGAAAACGTGCCCGGCGCCCTCCACGTTACAGATGCCCGATCGGGCGCACCGTCACGGTCTCGCCGTGCCCCAGCGCCGGGCACCCCTTCGCCAGCTCCGTCGCCTGGTCCAGGTCCTTCGCTTCGAGGATGAAGAAGCCGGTGAGGACTTCCTTCGTTTCCGTGAACGGCCCGTCGACGAGTTTGCCGCCGACCATCCTGAGCACGCGACCCGGTCCGCCGAGGGGCTCGCCGCCGCGCAGGCGGTCGGCCTTCTTCAATTCGTCGACCCAGGCGAAGTACTTCTTCAGGAGGCGTTCCTGCTCGGCGGGCGGAAACTTCGACCAGGCGTTGTCGTTTTCGGTCATGAGGACGATGAACTGCGGCATGGCGATCTCCTTGGTTCGTGGTCCCGGAATGTACATCACGTGCGACACAGAGACGACGTCCCGTGTCCATGCGAATCGACAGGATTCTCGATTGTCCTAAGTGCTTGTGCGCGTGCAGGTTCGGCGAGCGCCAACCTACACTCTCGGCTTCACCGCGGCTGCGGGCGAAGGCACGGCCACGGCAGGCGTCGATCGTTTGCTCCGGAATCGCGAGTGCACCTCGTAAGCGAATCGATCGAGGATCTCGGGATCGACCGGATCACCGTTGAGCGAGAGCGTGAGCGACGGCAACCCTTCGCTCTCGGCCACGTGGAAGAACTGAGCTTCGGCAACCTTGTTCGGCATGCACTCGTGCGGGCCTGCGCTCACGGCGCCGTCGATGAGGCCGTGGCGCCACTCGGCGACGGCCTCGCCCAGCGTGAGCGCCGCTTCACCTTCGAGCTCTCCCCGGATCCACGGGCGGGCGGCGTCGAGGCACTCCTGCGCGGTGGTGCGCGGGGGCCAGCGGAGGGGAGAGGCCATGGCGGCGTAGAGGGTGTCCTGGAGGCGGGACTGGATCCAGTGGGCGAGGCGTTCGCCGAGGCCGAGGCCCGTGGCGTGCAGGAGGTTGAGGTCGGCGCTGTACTCGAACCATTCGCTCACGGGGGCGAAGCGGACGCGGAGGCCGCGGTCTTCGAGGCGGCGGATGAGGTCGTCGGAGGAGAACGGGTCGCAGCGGACGTAGATTTCGCCGACGACGAGGACGGAGGGGCGGTCGGCGTCGGCGGGGAGGGCGGCGAATTCGGCGGCGGCGCGGCGGACGAGGGCGGCGAGGCCGAACGCGCGGCCGGTGGCGGTTTCGCGGAGGGCGCGCGCGACGGTGAGGCCGCCGCGGCCGGCGGATTCGAGGAGGGCGAGGAGTTCGGCGAAGAAGCGGTCGCGGATTTCACGGGCGCGGTCCGGGGAGGCGAGGCGCGCCTCGCGGAACGCCTGCTCGATCACGTCGCCCGCCATGATGCCCGCGAACGCGAGCGCGCCGAAGCCCTTGCCGGCCTCGTCGAAGTAGTCGGTGTCCGAGGGAGACCAGAGGCGGATGCGCTCCTTGAGGTCGAGGCGCTCGACGACGATTTTCTGGAGCAGGTGGTAGACGCCGAACCGGCACGGGCCGTTGGCGGTGGGCATGAGGACTGTGAACCGTTCGTGCGGGGGGGCCTTGCGGACGCGTTCGAGGAAGGCGCCGAGGAGGAGGGTCATGGGGATGCACTCCTTGCCCGACGTGTGGCGGCGGCCGGCGCGGAGGTCGTCGCGGCCGGGGACGCCGAGGCTCTCGGCGCGGTAGCCCACGCCGCGCAGGCAGGCGGCCATGGCCTCGGAGGCCTGCGAGAGGCGCGGGATCAGCATGGTGTCGCCGCGCGCGCGGATGGCGCGCATGGGCAGCGTGTCGCGTTCGACGGCGTCGAGCGAGGCGGGGGCGGCGGCCGGCGGCCCCGCGAGATCCTGCTTCACACAATAGAGGAAGGCCTCCGCGCGCGTCTTCGTGCCGGCGTCGCCCGAGTGGCCGTCGGTCTCGATGACGGCGAACGGTTTGCCGTTCATGATGTAGGAATAGAAGTGGGTGGCGAAGGAGTCGGGGCCGCACGAGTAGTTTGAGCAGAAGAGGGAGTAGACGCCGGGCGTGCGGCGGATCTGGTGGGCGGCTCGGAGGGTGCGCTGGGTGTGGCCCCAGAAGACGGTGCGGAAGACGGGGACGCCGGGGGCGACGGGGTAGCAGTCGACGGGGATGGGGAGGGCGCCCTGGTCGCGGAGGATGGCGGGGACGTTCGAGTTGAGGACGGTGTTGTAGATGGTGTAGACGCGGCCGAGGACGACGACGGGCGTCACGTTTTCGCGGCGGCAGAAGTCGAGCGCCTCGCGGCCGATGGCATGGCACGCGCGGTCGAACCGCTCCTGCTCCTCGAGGGCCGCTTCGAACGCCCCGCGGGCGCGCGCGCCGCGGCCGAGCGTCTTCGCGAGCGCGGCGCACATCCGGCGGAATTCGCCCGAGCGCAGGTTGTCTTCGCCGATGTCGATCACCGGCGACACGATCGCGCGGCGGATCTCCGGGCCGAGGTCCCATTTCAGGAGGTCGGCGCTTCCCTGCTCGATCGGGCACGTCACCGCGTGCGGCTCGCCGGCGGTGCGCGGGACGTCGCGGACCATCGGGAGGAAGAGCCAGTCGAGCTGTTCCTCGGCGAGCTTCGAGACGATGCCGTGGTACAGCTGCATTGGCGCGCAGAACGGGATGTTCGATTCCTCGATCCCGCGCTTGAGCGCCGCGTGGTCCGCGCCCGTGGAGACGACGGGCTCGAGGCCGAGCGCGTGGAAGAACGTGGCGAAGAACGGGAACAGCTCCTTGAGCACGAACTCGTCGGTCATGCCGATCCGCGGCGCGCCCGGCGCGGCGAGGCGCGCGACGAGGCCCGTGACCATTTCCTCGCGGCGGCGGAACGGGTCGGGCGCGAGGTCCGGCAGCTTCCTGCGGCCCGTGCCGCGGTCGTAGAGCGAGCAGGCGCCGCCCCACGTGAAGCGGCTTTTCTTCCCCGCGACGACGGTCGAGAGCCGGTCGATGCGGCACTTGTTCCCCGTGCCGCCGCAGCCTTTCGTTGAGCCGCAGATGAACGTGTCCTTGCCCTCGACGCGGGCTTCGAGAAAGCGCGTCGGGTCGAGCGGGGGCAGGGAAGCGGCGCTCTTTTCTTCGAGCGCGAGGAGCGCGATGCCGAGCGCGCCGACGGTGCCGGGGTTCGGGGGGATGACGACCTCGCAGCCGGTCTGGCGCGCGACGGCGGCGGCGAGGGCGGGGGCGGAGAAGGGCATGCCCTGGCAGAAGACGACCTGCCCGACGGTGCGGCTGCCCTTGACGCGGTTCAGGTAGTTCTGCACGACCGAATCGTAAATCCCGGGAATGATCGCCGACGCCTCGACGCCCGACGCCGCGGCGTTGTCGATGACTTCCGCCATGAACACCGAGCAGTGCTGCCCGAGCGACACGCCGCACGGCGACGAGACCGCCTTTTCGGCGAGCTGGACGACGTTCTCGACCCCCGCGAACCGCTTCCCCTGCTCCTCGATGAACGACCCCGTGCCGGCGCTGCACGCCTCGTTCATCGCGGCGTCGACGACGCGGCCGCCGGCGAGGCGGATGTACTTCGCGTCCTGGCCGCCGATTTCGAAGATGGTGTCGACCCGCGGGTCCCAGTGGAGGGCGCCGGCGGCGTGCGCGGCGATTTCGTTCAGGACGAAGACGGGCGCGGGGCCGTAGCAGGTGGCCATGAGGGAGCCCGCGATTTCGCGGCCGCTGCCGGTCGCGCCGAGGGCGAGGACGGGAGCGCGGCCGGCGGGGCCGTCGAGGTACTGGCGCATGAGCGCCTGCGCGGCGCCGACCGGATCGCCGGAGGTGTTGCGGTAGCCTTCCCAGACGGTTTCGCGGGAAAGCGCGTCCAGCGCGACGGCCTTCGAGCCTGTCGACCCGATGTCGAATCCCAGCACGAGCCCGGGGCCGGTCACCGGCGCGAGCGGTCGGCCGTCCATCCGCTTCACCTGCCCGAGGTACGTCCCCAGCGCCGGGATGCTCTCGAACGCGGCTTTCTCGGGAGGCGCGAGAAGGACTTCCGGCAGCCCCCGCCGGCTCTCCGTCGCCGCGACCGCCGCGCCCAGCGCTTCCAGGAAGAGCACGTCCTCCGAATGAGGCATGAGCTGCATCTCGTGCCGCTCGAGAAACCGCCGGAACGCCGCGCGGATCCGGTCGCTGCGCACGACGCCGCCCGCGAGCAGTACGCGCGACGGGCTGACACGCGGCTTGATCAGGACCTGCACGTTTTCGCACACGGCGTCGTAGAGGCCCGCGAGGATGCGCGCGCGCGATTCGCCCTTGTTCGCCAGGTGGGTCATGTCGGTCTTCAGGATTACCGGGCAGCGGCCGGAGAGCGGCGCGGGGTCCGTCACCTCGGCGCACAGCGCGCTCGCCTCTTCGATCGAGAGCCCGAACCTCTCCACGAGCTGCCGGAGAAAATTTCCCGTCCCCTGCGAGCAGCGCGAGTTTTCGCGGAAGATCTCGACGCCGGGCGCGCGCAGCTCGAGCACCGAGAACCCGTGGCCGCCGATGGAGACGACGGTCGCGGGGTCGGGGTCGTGGAGGAAGCGGAATCCGGCGGCGAGGGCTTCCTTCGCGGGGACGCGGGGGAGGGTGAGGGCGCGGGAGAAGCGGCCGGTGACGGCGGCGCCGGCGACGGTGCGCGGATCGGAGGCGGCGAGAATGCCGGCGACGGCGGCGCCGGGGTCTTTGTGGTGTTCCTCGAGGCGGCGGGCCGCCCAGACGAGTCCGCCTTCGTCGCGGACGAGTTCCGCGACTTTGACGGTTTCCGCGCCGACATCGATGCCGAGGAAACGGTCGGGCATGAAGGCGACCCCCTCAGTGGTGTGAAATCAGGCCCCGTGTGTCCTGTTTGTTAGCATTCCCGGGGCCAATAGTAAAGTAGATTAACCACAGTGGTGGCGCGCGCCGCTGAGTCGCGCAGCGGCGAAGCGGCCCCGTTCCCCCGCCCGCGCCCGCGCCCGGCAGTGGAGTTCGAGGGGACGAGGCCCATGCCGCCGTCAACGACCGGGCGCGGGCGCGGGCGCGGGCGGGGGTAGGGGGTCCGCCTCCGCGCTGCGCGCTCCGGCGGACGTGACTTCGTATAATCTCCACCTTAAATGCCTCCCCCCGCCCCCACCTTCCTGAAAAAAGCCCTCGCCTCCATCGGCGCCGAAGTCAAAGACGTCCCCCCCGGAATCCTCGAAGTCTCCCTTCCCGAGGGCGCCGCGCCGCATTTCGACGACCAGGCCCAGCTCGCCCTGACCTTCGACCGCGAAGTCCACCGCGCCTCCGAGAGAGACCTCGACCTCGTCATGCCGGGCGCGCCGATCTTCCGGTCGCTCCTCGCGGCGCTCGAGGGCGCGGGCGCGGCGTCGGCCGTCGAATTTCCCGACGCCCCCGACCCCGCCAAAGCCCAGGCCGCGGCGCGCGGCGGGCTTTCGCTCCGGCAGGGAACCGTTACCGCTTCCACGTCCCGCGTCGAACCGTTCTCGGGAATGGCCCTCCTGTTCCGCCTGCGCCTCGAAGGCGCGGAGCGCGAGGACTCGCTCATGGCGGTCTTCGTGCCGGCCGCGGGCGACGCTTTCCTCATTCCCGCGGAATCGCTCGAGCGCATGGCGCGCGCCGGAAAACCCGGCCGGCTTGCGGCGATGATGCCGGGGGACCGGGTGACTCTGCGCGAAGCCGCCGTCGTCGCGGCGCAGCGCGAGGGCGACCGCCGCGCGCGCGCGGCGGAGGCGAAGGCGGCGGGGAAGATGGCGCGCGAGGTCCAGCAGGTGCGCGCGTACTTCGAGGCGCTGGGGCGCGAACTCAAGGAGCAGAAGGACGAGTCGCGCGGCGAGGACGCAAAAAAGGAGGCGGGCGCGCGCCTCCGGAATCTCGACCGCGAGCGCGACCTCCGCCTGATCGAAGTGCAGGACCGCTACCGCGCGCACGCGGCCGTCGAGCCCGTCGCGGTGCTCGGCGTCACCGGCCAGGCCGCGCGCGTCGCCGTCGTCTTCCAGGCCGGCGCCCGCAGGCTCGAGCGCGAAGTCCTCTGGTTCCCCCCGCTCGAGTCCGTCGCGCCGCCCGCCTGCGACATGTGCGAAGGCCCTCTTCTCGAAGCCTCCCTCTGCGGCGACCCCTCGCACGACGTCCTCCTCTGCGCCGAGTGCCGCCGCTACTGCCAGACCTGCGGCGCCGGCCTCTGCCGCGACCACACCAAAACGTGCCACTGCGGAGCCGTCGCCTGCCCCGCCCACGGCGCCCCGTGCGAAGCCTGCGCCCAGTTCTGCTGCCGCAACCACCAGCTGAAATGCGTCGCCTGCTGCCGCCCCTTCTGCCAGCAGCACGCCCACCCCTGCGGCGTCTGCAACCTGATCTCCTGCGCCGACCACTCGAAACGCTGCGGCTCCTGCACCCTCGAACTCTGCCCCGAGCACGGCACCCCCTGCGACGTCACCGGCAAGGTCGCCTGCCCGAAGCACGTGAAGACCTGCGGCGAGTGCGGGGAGAAGGTGCTCGATGTTGCGTATGGGGAAGGGCTCTGTCAGGCCTGCCGGTCGCTCAAGCCCGTCATGCCCGGCGACCCGGCCGCGGCCGCGGCGGTCACGTGGCTGCCGGAGGCCGCGAAGGCGTCGTGGTTCCGGTCGGATACGAAGTCGCGCGTGATGATGGTGGGGAAGACGTGGTTCCGGAAATACCGCGTGTGGCTGACCAAGGACCTGAAGCCGCTGAACGCGCTCGGGGGAACGAAGCTGTTCAGCATGAAGAAGCTGAAGTGAACAGCACCCCTTCACGAATAAATCTCCATCGAGCATGCCATTGCCTCTACACTCGTTGCCATAACCGAAGTCCGGCGGGGCTGTTGCTTCGGAAATCTGCTGAGCAAGTTACATTTATGCCGGTGTCCCATTCAATCGCTGAGAATTTCCTGAGCGTGTCCTATCACGCGGCCTTTTTTCGACTTCCGGAAACAGGGATAGGCGATCCGAAGTGTCATCCGCGGAGCAGGACTTCCAAGCGAGGCAAGACTCGGACATGACCAACCCACCCGATCGTGTGCCCCATAGAAAGAAACCTCTCTTGGTCTTAGCGGTTGCAATCGGTTTGACCGGGATTCTGTCTTGGTTACTTGTGCTCCTGTGGCGAAATGCATCGACCGAGAGTACTCGTTTCAAATCGAAGGCGATAATGGACATGAGGTCAATTCGTCTGAGCCTGAGAGAGTACCAGACGGACTATCAGGTATATCCGCCTTCACTCGACTACCTGCGAAAGCATTCACTCAAGGGACAATCCAGTTACTTACGGCTGCCAAGCCTGCTCGATCCGTGGGGACGACAATACGAGTATCGGATCCTTGACCAGCATGTAATTGAATTATGGTCCTGCGGGCCAGACGGAAACAACTCCGGTCGGAGGGGCGACGACATTGTGCTTGAGCGCTTGGAGTAACTGAACCGTAGGCTAGAAAGTGTACATATTCCGGTTGCGGATCCGGGCAAGACCGGTTGCGGACGGCTCTGCGGTCCGGCACTGAAGGGAGGGCTGCTAGCTCGCGCAGACGCAGTCGAAGGTGATTGTCAGCACGTAGCGTGACCATCCTCTGAACAGCGCCGAGTTGCCTGGAGGCCAAATGAGAGCCGCCGCATCGGGAGCGTCTTCTTTGCGCTCATACATCTTGCCGACTGGCCGCTTGCGCTTGACACGAACCCCTCCGGGCTCGCACGGCGGTAGCCCGGACGCAAGCACGCATCTCTCGTTCTGACACTCCATCGAGGCATATGCCCAGGCTTCGCGAAGAAGTTCTTGATTCAGCGCATCGGTTATTCTCTGTCGTAGCGCGAAGTAGTGATCAACAAAGTCTTTGGTGTTATAATAGTCTTCCCAGACGTCTGGCATGATTGGGTCGACGCCGAATGCGCGACCCATCAATTCCCAATCTCCTCTTGCGGGACCGAATAGGGCTTCCTCTATTTTCTGGTCCCATACTTCGATTTTCTCCAACGCGTCCAGAACTTCCTTCGGAAGGAACTCAATGACGGGGTATTGGAACTTGGTTTCAAAGGTTTTGTGGTGGGGACCAGAGGGGCATCCTGCCAGGTCGATTGTGAAACCGGGTTGGCTTGGTCCCCGAGTCACGGACGCAGCCATGCCGCCCGGTGAAGGAATGACCCCGTCGAGAGCGGGTTGGGGGAGAATGGGCACCGTCTGAAGTCCCATCGAGATGGCATAGCCGCCAATTGGTTGGAGCGTCCCCGGAAGCAGCTGTGGCTGCTCAACCACTGGTGCAAGGGACTGCAGTGGATGTTGGCTCTGTGCCATCATCAGCTCAGAAAGCCATGGGGCTACCTGGACTTGCTGCTGCCCGGTTGCAAACTGTGCAACCTCAAGTGACCGAACATCCATTCTCGAATACGTGGCCAGCAAGTCTTGGGAGGATGCGGGCGGTACTTTCAGACGAACGAGGCCGACCTGGTCTTGTGGGTTCATTTCAGGCTCTCCTTGTTCAGAAACGTGCTGCTCTCGGTAATCTGGCGCGAGCCAGGGGATTTGGTGTCAACGGGATTCTCAGGGGGAAGCGCTTCAACTGCTCGACTCGCTGCCGACGATGAAGTCCTCCGGTGCGGGGCAATTCCGAGTGTGCGGCGACGGATCGCGACGGCCGTTACCGATACACCATACCTGCGAGCAACCTCGGCGTCTGGACTCGACCCGAGCAAGGCCACTTCCTCTGGCGTCCAAGGGCGCGCGCGGGGCGAGGATCGACCAAGCGCTCCGAAGCTGGGGGGGCGCGCCGTCGTCAGCTTCCCCGCGATTTGCGGCTTGATTTCATCCAAGGCGGCTTCGTCGGATCCAGCCTCGCTCGGTGCGAGCCGCGACATGATCTCGGTGATGTCCTTGAGGCGGACCCTCCGATGCGTGCCCACCTTGTGAAAGGGCAGTCTGCCACTCTCGAGCTGCTCGACCAGGAACGGACGCGATACGCGCAGCAGGTCTGCCGCCTCTTGTGTCGACAAGTCGGCTCCGATCGGGATCAGCATGACGGCGTTGCCCTCCGCAAGCTGCGAGAGCGTATCCAGGAGGATTCGCACGGCACTTGCCGGCAACTCGATCGGGTTCCTCGAGCGGGAGAGGCGAATTCTGAGATCCCTAGACTTGGCTGCGATCGGAGCGATCCGACGGATCGCGTCCCGTGCGGTGGCCGACTCGATTGCGGTTGGAACGACAGCTCGGTAGGTGCCTGTGGATCTCACGACAGAAATGCTAGCCGATATACGAAGCAAAAGCAATAGACAAAATAAAAGAAATTGTAGCAGAACTTTGGCGGCCCGTACTGGAGGCGGAAGACCACATGGATCAAGGCCTTCGGGTCGGGCGAAGCGCAGGTCAAGGGCGCTGAGCGACCGCTGGCCCGGCGGCGTATCCACCAAAATCCGTCTGAGTATCTCTTAAGATACGGCGTGAGCCGGGCTCCGCAGGGAGACGCGTGGCACGGGCGTTGCGTTTACGCCGTGGATGAAAACCACACTCCTCGCCCTTCCCGCCCTCTCCGCCCTCCTCGCCCTGGCCCTTCCGCGGGACGCCTTTGCCTGATGGATCCGGACGGAACAGCCGGGGCTCGTCGAGCTCCGCGAAACGCACGCGACGATGGACATCCGCGACCATGTGGCGCGGAAGAAGCTGCGGATGGTGTTCTTTAACTCGAAGAACGATCCGCGGACGGAAGCGGAGTTCTTCATGGAGCTGGAGCCCGACCAGAAGGTCGAGAGTTTCCATGTGTCCATCGCGGGAAAGCCGGCGGAGGGGGAGATCCTCGACGCGGAGAAGGCGCGGAAGATCTACGAGACGATCGTAGCTCAACAGCGCGATCCGGCGCTGCTCGAGTATTACGGGTCGCGGCTCCTGCGCGTCCGGATCTTCCCACTGCCGCCGAACACGGAGTTCGAAGTCGAGGTCAACACCGTCGAGATCCTGCGGCCGCAGGAAGGGCTCGTGCGCGTCCAGACGCTGAACGCGGTGCCGGCGTCGTTCCGGAAGCCGCTTCGCGAAATGTCCGTCACCGCCACGATCCAGGCGGAACCGTCGCTCCTGGCGGTGTTCTCGCCGACGCATGAGGTCGTGACGGAGCGGCGCGGCGAGAGCGAGATGCGGATGACGTACGCGAAGAAGGACTACCTGCCCGCGGGGCCGTTCAGCTTCTACTACCTGGCGGGCGATCCGGGGTTCGGGGCGACGGTGCTCGCGCACGCGGAGCCGGGGGAGGACGGGACGTTCATGCTCACGATCGCGCCGCCGCCGGGCGACGCGGGGCGGCTACCGCGCGACATCGTGTTTGCGGTCGACACGTCGGGGAGCATGCTGGAGAAGGAAAAGATCGACCAGGTCCGGAAGGCGCTCAAGCGGTTCATCGCGACGCTCACGCCGGAGGACCGGTTCAACATCGTGTCGTTTTCGACCGAAGCCGCGCGCTGGCGCGAGACGCTCGTGCCGGCGACCGCGGAATTCCGCGAGGCCGGCATCGCGGCGTGCGACGGACTGCGCGCCAAAGGCGGAACGGACATGGAAAGCGCGCTCCGGCTCGCGCTCGGGCACGAATTCCGGCCCGGAGCGACGCGCATCGTCGTGTTCCTGACGGACGGCGTGCCGACGATCGGCGAGCGCGAGACGAAAAAGCTGCTCGCGATCGCTTCGGGGAAGGGCGTCCGGATCTTCTCGTTCGGCGTCGGGTTCGACCTGAACACGCAGCTCCTCGACCGGCTGGCGATCGAGAACGGCGGCGACCGGCAGTACATCCACCCGGACGAGGACGCCTCGGCGGTGCTCGAGAGCTTCGCGCGGCGGATCGACGCGCCGGTGCTGGCCGACCCGGAGCTGGAGTTCCGCGGCGGCGGGATCGCGGAGATCTACCCTCGCAAGGCCAGCGACGTCTTCCGCGGCGGCCTCCTCGTCGTCACGGGCCGCTTCCACGGCGACGCCCCCCGCACGCTCGTGCTCTCGGGGATTTCCGGGGGGAAGCGGGTTTCGCACGAGTATCCGGTCGTGTTCGCGCCGGAGTCGCGGAACGCGTTCGTGGCGCGGCTGTGGGCGATCCAGAAGGTGGACTTCCTCCTCGACGAGATCCGCGCGCGCGGCGCCGACCGGGAGCTGGTGGACGAGATCGTGGCGCTCTCGAAGCGGTACGGGATCGTGACGCCGTACACGGCGGCGCTGATCACGGAGGATTCGTCGGCGAACGCCACGACGTACCTCGAGAATCGGCTCAAGGCCTCGCAGACCGCGAACTACAACGGTGCGGACGAGTGGGCCAATGCGAGAAACCAGCAGGAGTGGCGCGGCGCGCGGTCGCAGGAGGCGCAGCTCGCCGCGGCGAACGGCGCGCTCGGCCGGAAGAACGACGTCGCGGAGCTGGAGCGCACGCTCGCGCAGCAGCGCAACGTCGGCACGCGCGCCTTCTACAACCGCGCGGGGAACTGGTCCGAGTCGGGCTACGAGGCCCAGGCCGCCCGCGTCGTGAAGTTCGGGACCGACGATTACTTCGGGTTCCTCAACGAAAACCCCGACGCGGGCGCTGTGCTCGCGCTGGGCCGGAACGTGACGTTCCGACACAACAGCGAGTGGATCCGTATCGAATAGGAGGCCTTCCGTGAAGACATTGATGGCGTTCGTGGCGCTCTGCCTGGCGGCGCTTCCCCTGCGCGCCGACGAGCCGGAGCGGGGCGTGGTCGACGTCGTGTTCTGCATCGACCGGTCGGGGAGCATGTCGGAAGTGATCCAGACGGCGAAGGAAAAGGTGTGGGCGATCGTGTCGGACGTGGCGAAGGCGAAGCCGATTCCGGTGCTGCGGATAGGGCTCATCGGGTACGGGTCGGCGGACACCGAGTACCGGTTCTTCCCGCTGACGGACGATCTCGACGCGGTCTACCGCGATCTCATGACGTTCCAGACGGACATGGGCGGCGACGAGTGGGTCGGCGCGGCGGTGAAGAAGGCGACGGTCGACATGAAATGGAGCGCGGACAAGAACGCCCTTCGCGTCATCTTCATGGTCGGTAACGAAACCGCGCGGCAGGGCGAAGAGGAACTGCTGTACACGCGGACCGTGCCCGAGGCGATCCGCCGCGACATCGTCGTGAACGCGATCTACTGCGGAAAGCCCTCGCAGGAAGAAGAAATGACCTGGCGCGAAGTCGCGAAGCTGGCCGACGGCGCGTACACGGTGATCGACCTCTCGGGCGGCGCCGTGACGATCGCGACGCCGATGGACGACAAGCTGGTCGAGCTCAACAAGCGGCTGAACGCGACCTACATTCCGTTCGGCAAGCACGGCAAGGAAGGCGCCGCCAACCAGGCCGAGCAGGACGCGAATTCCGAGGCCAACGGCGGTTCTTCCAACATGGCCCAGCGCGCCGCGGCGAAGTCCTGGGATGGGTACAACTGCGCGCGGTGGGATCTCGTCGATGCTGCGAAGGAAAAAGATTTCAAGCTGGAAGAGGTGAAGGACGAGGACCTGCCCGAGGACCTGCGCAAGCTGTCGCTCGAGGATCGCAAGGCCCGCATCGAGAAGATGCGCGCCGAGCGGGAAGCGGTGCAGAAGGACGTCGTCGCGACGAACACGGAGCGCGAGGCGTTCATCGCGGCGGAGATGAAGAAGAAGAACCTCACGCAGGACCAGGCGTTCGACGAGGCGGTCCGGCGCGCGGTGAGGGAGCAGGCGGGGAGGAAGGGGTTTGCGTTCGAGGCGAAGTAGTGGGAAGAAAGGCACGTTCGGCGTTCGGTGTTCGGCGTTCGGCGTTTGACGAGGGCGGCGGCTCCGGGGATCCCGGGGCTGACCGCCTTCTTTCATTCTCCGGGAGCGCCGTCGCCGTTCAACGCCGAACGCCGAACTCCGAACGCCGAACCGCGCGCGCGGGATCGACCGCGGCCAGGGGTCGAGCTATGATGGCTCGCGCACATTCTGAGGGAATCGACGCGATGACCACGCCCCGCTGCGCCCGCGACCTGATGAGCTCTCCGGTGATCTCTCTCCCCCGCGCCGCGACCGTCCGTGAGGCTGCGCACATCCTGCTCGACAACCGGCTGAGCGGCGCGCCGGTGGTGGACGAGGCGGGGAAGCCGGTCGGCGTGTTCTCGTTCAGGGACATGGCCAAGTACTTCCTGGATCCGGCGCTGGAGACGGGAGGGACGGGAACGGCGGGGATGGCGAAAATCTCGGAGTTGATGACGCCGAAGATCCAGTCGGTGCGGCCGGAGGCGACGATCGAGGAGTGCCGGCGGGCGATGCGGCAGCACAAGACGCACCGGATGCTCGTGCAGGACGCGGGAGGAAAGATCGTGGGGATCATCAGCGCCTCGGATCTCGGGTTGGGGCTCCGGACGCACGAGTAGATGTTTTGGCCGAGCCGCGAAGCGGCCCCTTGCCCTTGCCCTTGACCTTGACCTTGCCCTGCCGTTCGTCCAGTCATGACCTTCGGTTCCTGCTTGCGAAAGACAGGGTAAGGTCAAGGGCAAGGTCAAGGGCAAGGGAGGGCCGCTGCGCGGCCCTACCGCAAGCCCCGCGGTTATGGCAAACTCCCCCTTCCCAAAAATGCTCCTCCGCTGCGCCAAGTGCGGGAATACCTACGACGTCTCCGGCCGGCAACCCGGCGAGACGTTCAAGTCCCAGTGCGGGGACATCATTGTCGTCCCCTCGCGCGCGGAGCACGCCCCGGCCCTCATCGCGGAGTACATCGCCCGCTACCAGAAGGAGTCGGGCGTCACCCTGGCGAAAAACGGCGAGACCTACTTCGGCAAGTTCGGCTCCGCCAAACTCTCCCTCGAAGTCCTCCCCGGGGAGGAAATCCGCGTGAAGTCCCCCTTCCTCAACCTCCCCAAACGCGGCGCCCAGGCCGCCCTCCGCCGCGTCCTCGAACTCAACCTCTCCTCGACCGGCGGCGCCCGGTTCGCCCTCGAGGGCGGCCAGCTGTTCATCGTCTGGAGCCGCGGCCTGGAAGGCCTCGACTACGAAGAATTCGTGCAGGGCCTCGCCTGCGTCTCGCGGACGAGCGACGACTATGATGACATCCTGCGCAAGGAGTGGGGGATGGAAGCGCAGGAGCACGACACCGAGGAGTACGTGCTGCCTGCGGAGATGCTGGAAGAGGAGTCCGGGAAATGAGGATCCTGATTCTCGCGGCGGCGGCGGGGGTGCTCGCGGCGGGGTGCAACGGCACGACGGAGAACGGCAACGGCGGCGGCGAAAAGAAGGACGCCTGGCCGACGGCGGGGGAGTGGCGGCGCACGAACCAGCCGCCTGCGGGGTATCCGCCCGGCGACGCCTCCGTCGAAGGCTATGCCGGCGAGGCCCGCGCGGAGTCGCTTCGCCGCAACCAGCTCCAGTCCCTGCTCGTCACGCAGTACCTGAAGGAGGGCTGGGACACCGACCCGAAGAACCCGGACACGCGCCGGATCCGCATCGAGCTGTGGCGGCACCAGGAGGCGATGGGGGCGGCGAAGACGTTTCAGGCCTGGCACAACGGGCACTCCATCACCGACGTCGGCGAGAAGGCCTTCGGCGACGAGTCGGCGATCGTCTTCCTGCGCGCGAACTACGTGATCCGGCTCGTGCCGACCGGTCCGACGTGGAAGAAGGGCGACGCGGCGCCGGTCGCGATCGCGGTCGGGCGCGCGCTGGACGATTGGCTCTCGCGCAAGTGAGCGATCCGGAAATCGCCGAAGCCCACGAAGCCGCCAGCGACCGGGAAACCGCAATGAAATCCTACGCCGCCGCCGCGGACCTCTTCGAGAAAGAGGAAAGCGCCTTCGAATCCGGCCTCGCCCTCGAGCGCCAGGGCGACCTCGCCGCAGAGGCCGCCGACTGGCCCCTCGCGCGCGCCAGGTACGAACTCGCCCTCGGCCGCTACGGCGACGACGTCGACGACTACACCGCAGGCTGCCTCGCCTCCCTCGCCCGCGCCCTCGAAGCCCTCGGCGATCGCGACCGCGCGAGAACCTGCCTCGAGCGCGCCATCAAGGCGTACCGCGGGATGGAGGACGAGCGCAGCGCGCGGGCGTGCGAAGCGGACCTGGAGAGGCTGGCGAAGGGGAAGAAGAAGAGGGATTAGGGCTTGGGGGTGAGGGGTGAGGGAGGGCGACGAATCCGTGGCAGTCTCATCCGCGAATTACGGCCTAAGATTGCTGACACCGAACCACGGGGTGCTTCGTGAGACTGAAGTTCAGGGGACGTTCCGACCACAACAGTTCCAAGGCGGCTCCGCGGAGTTCTTGATCCACGCGAGCTTCGACTTGTTGCATACCCAGGGGATCTAGCCCCGAAGTTGTAAAAATAATGTTCCGTGACTGTCGAAATCCCACCTCAATTCCCAACAGCGCATTCTCGGTTCCGCGGAGGCCAACCCAGTCACTGTCCGGATCGAGTCCTAATTCCTCCGCAAGCGCGGAAGCTCCAGCGGGTGCAAGCTTCAATCTGCGGGCTATCCAGCGCTTCACGCTCTGGCGATTGTGCAACCACAAACCGGTGAATCGCTCTTCATCCAACGGGTATGTCGCCACGAGGTCATCCCGTAATCGAACCGCACCGGAGGCTTCAAGTCCGGTCAACCTCGCAATCAGATCCTTGCGAAGTTCGTCCGGGTCGGGCCGCAATAGTCGCAATACTGCTTGCTCAGGCAATCTGAAGGCCGGGACTCGAAGACCCCCCAGCTCGAATGAGTCCACTTCGAGTATAGCCCTGTCAGGCATGGCATCCTCGATCTCACGGGCCAGGCGTGCGACCGCGGCTAACGTCTGTCAGCACGCGATCCCGATCTCCGGCACCGCCGCCTTGTGCTTCGCGAGGCTGGTGCCGGTCTCGGTCGAGGGCTTCTGTGCCCTACGCCTTTCTCTCTCTGGCTTGCGCTGGGCCGGTCAGGCTGCAGATCCGGCCATGCATCCAAGCAAAGCCTAGATCCTCACCGGGATCTTCCCCGCCGCCGGAATCTCCCCGAACAGCGCCATCGCCGCGGCCTGCTGCGTCGCGGCGGTGTCGCTCCAGGCGCAGAGGAACGCGCCCGCCGGAATCTGGTTCGCGAAGTACGGAGATCCGAACGAAACGCCAATCGAGCGGCGGCCGGCGCAGGCCGTCGCCGCGAGCTTCGCGAGTTCCTCGTTGAGGCCGACGCGGCCCTTCCAGGCGCGGACGCGTGCGTAAACCGCGACGACGAGGGTGCCGGCGGCGGGGATCGAGGGAAGCGGCGATCCCGCCCTCGCCGAGGCGAACTCGACGGGGGCGCGCTCGCGGAGGGTGGCGAGGAACGGGTCGGGGCCGGCGGCGAAATCGTCGTCGCGGAGGATCAGAACCGCGAGCTTTTCGCCTGGGGGAAGCGGTTTCGCGGCGTCGTTGCGCGCCCAGGCGAGGGCGGTCTGCGCGAGTTTCTCGGCGGCTTTCGCGTGGTACTCGTGCGCGGGGATCGCCTCGATCGATTCGGTGGCGATGTGGCGGTCGTCGAACAGTCCCCGCTTTTCCTTGAGCGCGACGACGCGCGCGAGGGCTTCCTCAACGCGCGACTCCGGGATCTTCCCGCTTTCCACCGCTTCCAGGCACTCCGCCAGCGCCTCCATCGGGTCTTCCGGGTAGAGGAGGACGTCGGCGCCTGCGGCGAGGGCGAGGGCGGAGGGGGAGCCGAAGGTGGAGAGGGCGCCCATCATGAGGGCGTCGGTGACGATGAGGCCCTTGAAGCCGAGGGGGCCGCGGAGGTGGGCGAGGGCGGCGGGGG
>JACPRD010000109.1 GCA_016190145.1 Planctomycetota bacterium
CCCCCACTCGCTTGACACCTTTCGCCCCCCGACCTAGCCTTCACTTCCCCGATTTCCACATTTCAGGAGACAGGAAATGTCCATCCGCATCGGCATCAACGGATTCGGCCGCATCGGCCGCCTTGTTTTCCGCGTCATGGCGGAGCGCAGAGGCGAATTCGAAGTGCTCGCGATCAACGACCTGACGGACTCGAAGACGCTGGCGCACCTGCTCAAGTACGACAGCGTGTTCGGGAAGTATCCGGGCACGGTCGAGGCGAAGGAAGGCGCGATCGTCGTCGACGGGAAGGAGATCAAGGTCGTGGCGGAGAAGGACCCGTCGAAGCTTCCCTGGGGCGCGCTGAACATCGATTTCGCTGTCGAGTCCACGGGCTTCTTCACGACGCGGGACGAGTGCGCGAAGCACCTGGCGGCGGGCGCGAAGAAGGTGGTGCTGACGGCGCCGGCGAAGGACGCGCTGGACGCGACGATCGTGATGGGAGTGAACGAGAAGACGCTCAAGGCCGAGCACAAGGTGATTTCGAACGCTTCGTGCACGACGAACTGCCTGGGGCCGATCGCGAAGGTGCTGGAAGACGTGTTCGGGATCGAGTACGGGCTCATGACGACGGTGCACGCGTACACGAACGACCAGCGCACGGCCGATCAGGTTCACAAGGACCTGCGGCGCGCGCGCGCGGCCGCCGTGAACATCATCCCGACGTCGACGGGCGCGGCGAAGGCGATCCACGAGGCGATTCCGAGTCTGAAAGGAAAGATGCACGGCATCGCGCTGCGCGTGCCGGTGCCGGACGGATCGGTCGTGGACCTCACGGCGAAGCTGAAGAAGAAGGCGACGGCGGAGGAGGTCAACGCGGCGTTCAAGCGGGCGGCGGCCGAGATGAAGGGCGTGCTCGAGTACACGGCGGACGAGATCGTGTCGAGCGACATCATCGGCAACACGCACTCCTGCGTCTTCGACAGCAAGCTCACGACCGTGATCGGGGACGGGCTGGCGAAGGTCGTCGGCTGGTACGACAACGAGTGGGGCTACTCGAACCGCGTGGTGGACCTGATCTCGTTCGCCTCGAAGCTGAAATAGCCCCCATGAAAAAACTGACGCTCGCGGCCCTCGAGGTCGCCGGAAAACGCGTCCTGATGCGCGTGGACTTCAACGTGCCTCAGGACGACGCCGGCGGCATCACGGACGACACGCGCATCCGCGCTTCCCTGCCCGCCATCGCCGACGTCGTCCGGCGGGGCGGGAAGCTCATTCTCTGCTCGCACCTCGGGCGGCCGAAGGGGAAGAAGGACCCGAAGTACACGCTCGCGCCGGTGGCGAAGCGGCTGGCGGAGCTGCTGGACCGGCCGGTGGTGTTCGTGACGGACTGCATCGGGGCGGAGGCGGAGAAGGTGGCGGGCGCGCTGAACGGCGGCGAGGTCGCGCTGCTGGAAAACGTGCGGTTCTACGCGGAGGAGGAGAAGAACGATCCGGCGTTCGCGGCGAAGCTCGCGCGCCTGGGCGACGTCTTCGTGAACGACGCGTTCGGCTCGTCGCACCGGGCGCACGCCTCGGTGGTGGGGGTGACGAAGCACCTGAAGTCCGCGGCGGGTCCGCTGATGGAGAAGGAAATCCGGGTGCTGTCGGGGCTGCTTGACAAGCCGGCGCGTCCGTTCGTGGCGATCCTCGGGGGCGCGAAGGTGTCGGACAAGATCAAGGTGATCGAGAACCTCACGAAGCTGTGCGACGCCGTTCTCATCGGCGGCGGCATGGCGTACACCTTCCTGAAGGCGCAGGGGCACCCGATCGGGAAGTCGAAGTTCGAGTCGGACACGCTGGAGGTGGCGAAGCGGCTGCTGGGACCGAAACTCGTGCTTCCGCAGGACCACGTCGTGGCGTCGGAGTTCAAAGCCGACTCTCCGGCGAGCATCGTGACGTCGATCCCCGACGACAAGATGGGGCTCGACGTCGGCCCCGCGACCGTCGGCAGCTTCGTGGGACACCTGCGCCGCGCCGCGACCGTCGTCTGGAACGGCCCGGTCGGCGTCTTCGAAATGGCGCCCTTCGCGGCCGGCACCAAGGCCGTCGCCGAGTGCCTCGCCTCCCTCAAGGCCACCACGGTCATCGGCGGCGGCGACACGGCCGCGGCCGTGACGGACTTCGGCCTCGAGGACCGCATGACCCACGTCTCGACCGGCGGCGGCGCGAGCCTCGAGTTCCTGGAGGGGCAGGAGTTGCCGGGCGTGGCGGCGCTGAGCGATGCCTAGAACGATCATCGCCCCTTCCCTGCTCGCCGGCGACTTCGGCCGGATCGCCGACGAGGCGAAAAAGGCCGAGGACGCGGGCGCGGACTGGCTCCACCTCGACGTCATGGACGGGCACTTCGTCCCCAACCTGACATTCGGCCCGGTCGTCGTCGAGGCCGTGCGCCGGGCCACGAAGCTCTTCCTCGACACCCACCTCATGATCGAGGACCCGCTCCGCTGGGCTCCCGATTACGCGAAGGCCGGCGCGGACCGGGTGATCTTCCACGTCGAGGCGCTCGTCCCCTCCGAGAACCGGCTGCAGCGCCCGCGCGGCTGGGCGGTGGGGGGAAAGCTCCAGATGACGGGCGTGACGCGGGGGAGGCAGGCGGCGCAGGCGATCCGCGCGGCGGGGAAGCTGGCGGGAATCGCGATCAATCCCGATACGCCGGCGAGCGCTGTGAAGGACCTGGCGGGGGAGGTGGACCTCGTGCTGGTGATGACGGTGTGGCCGGGGTTCGGGGGGCAGAAGTTCATGGAAGAGGTGCTGCCGAAGATCGC
>JACPRD010000111.1 GCA_016190145.1 Planctomycetota bacterium
GGACGCGGACGGGCACGTCCTCGACCGCGCGGGCGACCGGGATATGGTCCGACACGCGGCTCACGTCGGTCTTGAGTTCGCCCGCGCGCTGGTAGCGCCGGCCGGGGGCGCGTTCGAGGGCCTTCATCACGACCTGGTCGAGGCGCACGTCCACCGGGCCGCGCTGGGAGGGGACTTCGAACCTTCCGATCGGGAGCTGGCCCGTGAGCAGTTCGTAGAAGACGACGCCCATCGAGTAGATGTCGGCGCGGTGGTCCACGTCCTTCGGTGTCTCGACCTGTTCGGGCGCCATGTAGTGGGGCGTGCCCATCACGAGCCCCGTGACCGTGTTGTCCACGCGGTCGGGATTCACGATCTTCGCCAGGCCGAAATCCGTGATCTTCACGCGGCCCTTGCGGTCGAGCAGGATGTTCTCGGGCTTGATGTCGCGGTGCACGACGCCCTCGCCGTGCGCGTAGTCCAGCGCGTCGCAGAGCTGCGGCACGATCCGCAGCGCCTCCTCGGGGGTCAGTTTCCGTTCGCGCATCACCTGGCGGAGGTTCACGCCGTCGACGCACTCCATCACGATGAAGCACCGCCCGTTGTCGCAGCCGTAGTTGTACACCGCGACGATGTTCGGATGCGAAAGCGCGGCCATTGCCCGCGCCTCCTTCTCGAACCGCTTTACAAATTCCGGGTCCCCCGCGAGCCGGTCGCTCATGACCTTGAGCGCGACCTGCCGGTCGAGGCCGGTCTGGCGCGCCTTGTACACCACGCCCATCCCGCCCTGGCCCATGACGGCCACGACTTCGACGCCCTGGAACACGGTGCCCGGCTTGAGGTAGACCGTCGTCCGGTCGACGTCCGGGGGCGGCGCCTCGAGCGGGGAAGCCTCGATATCCTCGAGCGCGAAGCCCGCGACGCAACCCGGGCAGACGCCCTCGAAGTCCCGGTTGACCACACCGGCGGAGTACGTCTTCCCGCATTTCTTGCAGCGCACCACGGTCTGCATGTCGCCGGCCCCCATCGGATTCCCTCGCTCTCAAGAGGTTGCGCTTGGTGGCATTCTTTCAGAAATAGCGGCGATATTCCGCAGGATCCGTGTTGACGCGTCGAGGGTTGAGCGTCGAGGGTCGAGAACGGCCGTGATCGAGGCGGTATCGGTTTGGGCTGCCTCGGCGCCGAGGGAGCGTCGAGGGTTGAGCGTCGAGGGTCGAGAACGACCGTGATCGAGGCGGTATCGGTTCGGGCTGCCTCGGCGCCGAGGGAGTTCCCGAATGTCGGCCCAGATCACTGCCTTTCTCGACTCTCGACCCTGGACGCTTGACGCTCGACGCTCGACGCTCGCCCCGCGCTAAAAACCCTCGAAGAACTCCCGCAGCTCCTCCTGCAGCTCCTCCTCCGTCTCAACCGTCTGCCGCAGTTCCCCGATAATCTTCTCCTTCAGACTCTTGCGCGCCCGATGGAGAAGATTCGTCACGTCCGTCACGCTGCACCCCAGCTCCTGCGCCGTGTCCTTGTAACTCGGCCGGTCCTGCGGCGACAGATGCTTGCGTACCGGCTCCCACTTCGAGCCCAGCTCCGCCTTCAGCTGCTCCATCGCACGCTGCAGCACCGCCATCCCCCACGCCCGCCGGAAATGCTTCTCCGGCGACTCGTCCCCCTGCAACTCGTCCTCCAGCAGCTCCACGTCGAGCGCCACCGGCGGCTTCCCACGCTTCAGCGCGTGCGCCTTCCGGTACTCGTTCGCCAGGAAATGCTCGAGCGTGGCGAGGAGGTAGCTCTTGAAGCGGCCGCGGCCGCGCTCCACGCGGTCGAGCAGGTCGCTCTCGAAGAAATGGACGAAGAACCCCTGCGTCAGGTCCTTCGCGTCCTCGATCGACTTGCCCTTCCGCCGGACGTAGAAGTAGATCGGCTTCCAGTAGGTCGCGAACAGCGCGTTGAGCGCCTCCTCGCGCTTGTCCTTGGCCTTGAGGACCACCGTCCACAGCGTGGACTGGAAGTCGCCGCTCTGCCCGCCGAGGGTCGTGTCTCTCACGTCTTCTTCTCTTCCTTCCGGAACATCCTGAACGTGACCAGCCACTCGGTCCACGTCTCGCGCGTGGGGTCGAAGGCGTTCACGATGGCGTCGCCGTAGGGCTCCATGGTCTGCGCGAAGAACGCCGCGTAGCCGTGCTTCTCCATCGCGTTCAGGGATTTTTCGTAGGAAGCGAGGACCTTGTCGGCGAAGAGGCCTCCCGCGGCGTTGCCCGCGGCGAGGACCCCGCCCGCGGCTTTCGCGGCGTTGACGGACATGAGGCCGGCGACCTGCTCGATGGAGAGGTTTTCTTTTTTCGCGATCGAGGCCATGCGGTTCCAGACGGAATCGAACGTCGGCAGCAGGTTCGCGGACCTTGTGAACATGCTGCCGTACGACGTCATCAGTTCCTTCCGGTAGTTCTCGAAGTCCTTCGCGGAGAGCGGCGGCAGGTCGAGGATGCTGGCCGAGGCGGCCGACGCCTTCTCGACCGCGCCGAGCACCTCGTCCAGTTCCTTCGGGTCGTCCTTCGGGTCGATCACGCCCTCACGCTTCAGCTCCGCCGTCAGCCGCTTCAGATACGTCTTGCTCCCCGCCATCACGTCCGATCCCACCGCGAGGATCCAGATCGGGGAGAAATGGAAGCTCAGGATTCCGACGGCCTCGACGGCGTTGCCGGCGAGTTTCCGCTGGGCGAATTCCTCGGGCAGCTTGTCGCCGTCGCCTCCGTAGACCTTCTCGACGCCGCCCACGCGCTCGATCACGAACCGCTGCATGTTCCCGAGCATGACGCGGTAGGTGGTGGTGCCGCGGAGCGACTCCGGGATCACGAGGTCGGTGACGAGCTTCGAGACGCCGCCGATCCCCGCGGCGATCGCCTTGAGCGTGCGCTCGGGCAGCGAGACCGTGTACTTGACGAAGTTGCCGACGTCTTCGAGCCACTCCATCATCGCGGTCTCCTCCCCCGGAACGCGGCGAGGGCCTCATCATACACGACGCGGAGCGGCGCCCCCGCGCGTTCGGCGGCGCGGCGGCAGTCCTCGTACTCGGGGCTCGCCGTGCGCAGGCGGCCGTCGCGCGAGCCGACCTTGACGTGGATTTCGCCGAAGCGGGTCTTGACGCTCACGAACTCCCGCGCGAGCTTCGATCGATCCACGAGATGCCGCCGCACGCCCAGCGTCGCGGTCTCCTGGAAGAAGACCTCCTCTACGGCGGCGAGCGCCTCCGGCGGCACGATCGCGGAGAGGAGCACGCCGGGCCGGCCTTTCTTCATCTGGATCGGCGCCGTCCACGCGTCCACCGCCCCCGCCGCGAAACACCGCTCGACCGCGTACCCCACGACCTCCGGCGACACGTGGTCGAGATTCGTCTCGACGACCCATACGCTGTCCGACTCCTCCGACGCCTCGCGCGCGCCCAGCACCAGCCGCAGCACGTTCGGCCGCTCCGGAAAGTCGCTGTCGCCCGCGCCGTACCCCACCGCCTCCACCGTCATCGGCGGCGGCGGCCCGTACCCCTCCGCCAGCGTCCGGATCAGCGCCGCCCCCGTCGGCGTCAGCGTCTCGCCGTCCACGTCGAGCGGCACCGTCGGCGCCCCCCGCACGATCTCCAGCGTCGCCGGCCCCGGCACCGGCAGCACCCCGTGCCGGCAATGGATGTGGCCGTGGGAAAGTGGGAAGGGGCTTGCGGTGACGCGCTCGACTCCGAGGAGGTGCAGGGCGAGGATGCCGCCCGTGATGTCCACGACGGAATCGATGGCGCCGACCTCGTGAAAATGGACGCCTTTGAGCGTCGTGCGGTGGACCCGCGCCTCGGCGTCCCCCAGCCGCAGGAACGTCGCGACCGCGCGGTCCCGCACCACCGCGGGCAGCTTCGCCCGGCGCAGCCGCTCCAGAATCGAGGTCAGCGAGACGTCGTCGTGCCCGTGTCCGTGCCCGTGCCCCGCCTCGAACTCCGTCACCCCCTTCTTCCCTGCCCCGATCACCACGTCGACCTTCGTCGCCCCGATCACTCCCTTCATCACCCGCCGCGCCCGCAGCCGCCACC
>JACPRD010000108.1 GCA_016190145.1 Planctomycetota bacterium
GCGGCGGCGGGCGGGGGAGGCGCGGGCCGGTCGCACGCGAGGGAAGCGAGCGCGAGGGTGGCGGCAAGGAAGTTGCGCACGATCCGAATCACGCGCGCATTCTATCCGGGCCGGCTGAACTGCGGAGTGGTCGGTCAATTCAAAATTCATAATTCAAAATTAATAATTGTCGTTCCTCTCTCCTCCAGTCTCCGGTTTCCGCCCACCCCGCGAACCCCTTGACTCTCCCCCCACCTCAAACCGCACAATCCCCCCATGCGAAGACTCCTCTTCCCCGCCCTCCTCGCCTGCGCCTTCGTCCGATTCACCGAAGCCGAGCCCGCCGACCCGCGCCGCCGGGCGGACCTGCTCGACTCGATCAAGCGCGTCGACCAGCTCACCCTGCGCGAACACATCTTCTTCCTCGCCAACGACAATATGGAAGGCCGCGAGACCGGAAGCGCGGGCGCGCATAAGGCGGCGATGTACGTGCTCGAGCATTACGAGCGGTGCGGCATGAAGCCGAAGGGGACCGACGGGTTTTTCCAGCCGTTCGGGGAGGCGCCGAAGCGCGGCGAGCTGAAGGACGGCAACACGATCCGATTCGGGAAGGCGCCGAAGCTCACGACGCTCGACTACGAGGCGCAGTTCCGGCCGGCGAAGTTCGCGGCGCCGCGCGGGGCGCTGGGCGAAATCGTCTTCGCGGGTTTCGGGATCGAGGCGCCGGAGTTCGCGTACAACGACTACGCGGGACTGAAGGTCGAGGGGAAGATCGTGCTGGCGTACGACCACGAGCCGCAGGAGGCGAGCGAGAAGAGCGCGTTCGACGGGGCGAAGCCGACGAGATACTCGGACATCCGGGTGAAGGCGGAGACGGCGAAGGCGCGCGGCGCGGTGGCGCTGCTCGTGATGCGCGACGCCGCGAACCATGCCGGTGAGAAGGGGATTCCGGACGACGACGAACTGGGCTGGCCTCCGCCGGCAGACGCGGCGGACGTCGGGATACCCGTTGCCTATCTATCCGACGAGGCGGCGGGGTCCCTCGCGGCCGCGACCGGGCGCAAGGACTTCGGCGGGTTCCTGAAGAAGATCGACGAGACCGGCAAGCCCTCCAGCCTCGACCTCAAGCTCCCCGCGAGCCTCCGGCTGTCCGCCACGCCGCCGCTTCTGGGCGGCCAGAAGAACATCATCGCGCTCAAGGAAGGGGCCGACCCCGAGCTGAAGAACGAATACGTCATTCTGTCCGCCCACTACGACCACGTCGGCCGCGGCAACAAGCAGAATTCGCTCGGCGGCCTGGGCAAGATCCACAACGGCGCCGACGACAACGCGAGCGGCACGAGCGGCCTCATGGAGCTCGCGTTCGCCCTTCAGCCCCTCGTCCACAAGCGCAGCATCCTTCTCATCAACTTCGACGGCGAGGAGGCCGGGCTCCTGGGCTCGAAGCATTTCGCCGGCTCGCCGACCGTCCCGATCGACAAGATCGTGGCGATCCTGAACATGGACATGATCAGCCGGAACAAGCCCACCGCGATCAACGTGGGCGGCATCGGCCGGAACGCGCGGATCGACCAGGTGCTGAAGACGGTGAGCGCTCGCTACGGGCTCACGATGGACACGGACGGGATGGACCAGTACCTGCAGCGGAGCGACCAGTGGCCGCTGATGGAGAAGGGGGTTCCCGGTGTTTTCTTTTTCGGCGGGATGCACGGCGACTACCACACGGACGGGGACGATCCGGAGAAGAGCAACGTGATGAAGATGAAGCTGATCACGCTGGTGTGTCTGGTGTTCCTGGACGAGGTGGCGAACGGGGAGAATCCCCGTAAGTGAGGGCGGAAGGGCGGAAGGGCGGAAGGGCAGGGCGAAAGGACAGGGCGAAAGGGCGAGAGGGCGGAAGGGCGCTGCGGCGGTGCGTTGAAGAGATCTCGGCTCAAACGGAGGGCCCGACACTTTGATGCGATGTCTCCCGCGCGGGGCGGCCCTTCCGCCCTTCCGCCCAGCCTTTCCGCCCTCACGCCCTGAACCTGCGCAGTCCCCCAGGCAGCCCGACATATCACCGCCTGCTTCCCTATGCTTCACTGCCCCCATGCGCCCCCGCACCCTGCTGCTCCTCCTCGCTCTCGCACTTCCCGCCGCCGCCGACCTCACCCCCGCCGAACTCGACGCGAAACTCGCCGAAGGACGCGACCAGGCCGCCCGGGGGCTCAAGTGGGAGGCGTTCCAGACGTTCGAGGCGGTGATCCGCGGCAGCGAAGACCAGGCCCACAAGTTCGCGGCGCGGGACGAGATGCTCAAGCTCGGGCCCATCGCCGCGCGCAAGCAGAACGACGAGGAACAGGCCCTCGTCGAGCGACGCATCCTGGACGAAAAACACCGCTACTACGGCGACGTCATGGACCGGCTGGCGGGGAAGGGGCTGCTGCGCGGGGTCATGCTCTTCCGGAAAAAGATGTGGGAGGACAACGGCAGCGGCAAGGAGGACCGGCAGGTGCAGGCGATGCGGGACCTCGCGGCGCGGATCCTGCGCGAGGTGCCGAAGGAGGACATGGAGGAAGTCGAGAAGCTCAAGAAGACGGTGAAGAAGGAGATGTGGGTCAAGGCGGCGGAGGCGAAGGAGGCGGCGGGGAAGAAGCACCTCGCGCTCGAGCTGTACAAGGACGCGTTCCATTTCGCTGGGATCGTGGACGAGAAGGAAGTCGAGAAGCTGAGGGCGAAGATCGAGGAGTTGGAAAAGGCGGTGCTCGAGGCGGTGACGCCGGAGGAGCAGCAGGAATTCGACGACGCCGTGAACCACCGCGCGTGGGGCGACCTCGTGACGCGCGAGAGCCACCATTTCGTCTTCATCGGCGACCGGCTGTTCGTGCCGAGGATCCCGGAACAGTCGATCCTGCTGCTCGACATCGGCTACATCTTCATCACCGACATGATCGAGCGCGCGCCCGACGACGACGGGCAGCGCATCACCATCTTCTTCAAGGAGCTGTGGAACTTCGGCGGCGGCGTGGGGGGCGGGAAGACGATCGATATCGGAAGCGTGGACATCCGGGCGAAGAACATTTCGGTGTCGAACGGGCTCTACTACCACGAGCTGTCGCACTGCCTGTTCGACACGGCGATGATCTACGGGGGGTTCACGGAAGGCGTGGCGAACTTCGGCGCGACGATGGCGCTCATGTGCGTCGGGCTGACGCAGGAGGGCGAAGGATCGTTCAGGTCGAACCTCGAGGCGTTCAAGCGGGACTTCCTCGGGCGCGACATGATGTTTTTCCGCACGCAGCCGTACGGGCCGACGTGCGGGTTCTGGCTCTACTTCCTCGACAAGTACGGGCGGATGGACCAGGGGCTCGACTGGTCGAAGTATCGGAAGTGGTTCCGGCTGTGGCGGCGGCACCCGGTGCCGCCGGACAAGCTCGTCGAGAAGGCGCGCGTCTTCGGCCGCTGCCTCGCGCAGGTCTTCGGGCCCGGGATCTGGGACGACCTCAAGTCGTTCGGTTTCCCCGTGGGCCCGGAAGACGACGAGCGGACGCGGCTGGAAGAAGAAAAGATCGCGAAGGACTGGCAGATCGCGCAGAACCGCTGGGACCGCGGCGACGCGGAAGGCGCGTTCGAGTCGTGCCAGGAGCTTGCGAAAAAGTGGCCGGACCACCACCTCGCGGCGATGGCGCGCCGGCTGTCACTGTTCTGCCTGGACAAGATGGGCGGAAGCGGCGGCATGGACGCGATCCGGAAGGAGCTGGGGATCGTGATGGAGTGGAAGGTCATCGGCCCCTTCTACTCGACCTCGAACACCGCGCTCCACGACGTCCACCCGCCGGAGTGGGAGATCGACTATGCGAAGGAGTACGTCGACCCGCACGCGAAGGCCAAGTGGTTCGACCCGAAGATCCGGTTCGACGGCGTCGTGACGTTCGAGTTCGCGTACATGGACGGCATTGCCTGCTACGGGCTCGTCAACGCGAAGGTGCCGCAGGACACGGACGCGTGGCTGTACGTCGGCAGTGACGATGGCTGGGCGGCGTGGGTGAACGGCGAACTGGTGGAGAAGCATCCGAACGATCGCGGATACACGTTTGACGAGGATCGGCACGACATCCGCCTGCGCGCCGGTTGGAACCGCGCGCTCGTGAAGATCCGGAACGGCGGCGGCGGGATGGGCTTCGGCGCGCGCATCACGGACCGCAAGGGGCGCGCGATCGACGGGCTGGAACTTTCCGGCAAGCCGCAGGAAGTCCCGTGGATGCAGACGGGAAAGAAGCCGGGCAAGGCGGACGTGGTCTGGAAGGACGACTTCCTCGCCAAGGGCACGCCCGGCCGCTACGGCGTCCCGTGCGGCGGCTGGACCATCGTGAAGCCCGGCGTCATGTACGGCACCGACGACAAGCACAACATGCAGTGGCAGAAATTTCTCGTCACGCCCGGCAAGGAAAAGGACTCGCCCGCCCAGTGCGCGTGGATCAAGGACTCGACCTTCAAGGGGGCCAAGGACCTCGCCATCGACCTCAAGCTCGCCATGACCTCCGAGTCGCGCCCGAAATTCTCCGTCACGCTCGACGGCGAAGGCCAGAACGACGGCCTCTCCGGCATCACCCTCATCTTCCTCCCCAACGGCGAAGGCTGCAGCGTCCGCCTCGAACACTACGACCGCTTCGTCTACCACAACCCCCAGGTCGTCTTCCCCGCCGCGAAATCCCACGACGTCCGCATCATCCGCTTCCAGGGCCGCCTCACCGTGACGATCGACGGCCAGAGCGCGTTTGACGACATCTCGATGCCGCCCGTGAAGACGTCGAACTTTCTCGGCATCGCGACGTGGAACAAATCTGTCGGCCTCGATGAGCTCACCGTTTACCGGCTCGGCGAAAAATAGGCTGTGGTTTCGCCGGCCCTTTCGCTGGAGAGCGAGCCCATGAGAACGGCTGTCGCGCTGACGACGGTACTATTGCTGGCCCGAACTTCGTCCGGCGAGCCGACCGAGTTCCCCGAGACCGGGATGTACGAGTTCGAGGTTTCCTCGATCAAACAGGGTGAGTGGGTCGAATACCAGCGTGCGGTGGACCCCTCCGGTACGACGGTCCGGTGGGCATGCGTCGAAGTGGAGAGTATCGTCGTATGGATCGAGATTTCGTCGAGCGAACCGGGCTCGGAGGTGCTGCTGCTGGGTGTCAGCAAGGTCTCAAATCTCGTCCTGTTCGCCTATATGGGCAAGGCCGGCGAGGTCGGAAGGAAGCTGAAAGTGACGGAACGACGTGAAATGACGGTCGTGAGACAACGCGGCGGCAAACAGATCGAAATCGAAGGGAAGAGAATCTCTCCGGAGGCGGACCGCAAAGCCAGTCCCGCAGAGCAGGCCAAGTGCACCGTTTCTCCGGACAAGGAGGAGATCAGCGTCGGGGAGCAGAAGTTCGTCTGCGAGAAGTGGACGTTGGAGTACAACCGCCTCGGCGACGCCAATGAGAAGTGCGTCGAATCGTGGTGGGTCAGCGAGAGAGTCCCCTTCGCCCGCAGGCTGGACAAAGCCGGCAACCCGATGGTCCACAGTCGGGAAGTGCCGTGGGAAGGGAATCGAACGTTCAACGGCGGGTCCGTCAAGGAGGCGGAGGAGCGGCCCGTCCAGAGGACAACGATGCTCCTCAAGGCGATTGGCACCGACGCAAAGCCGACCCTGAAGACCAAAGCATCGGCTCCGGAGATTGAAGAAAAGTGAATTCCGACGGCCTCACTGTCCCGGGTGAAGATTGCGCTTAATAAAGCCCACGGCCATGCTGGTCGTCTTGGCCGCCGGTTGCGCAACCCCGCCTCCTCCGACCGCGTGGACTGAAGAAGACCTCACGGCCTGCCAGCGGCTCGCGGACTACAGCGAGATGGCCGATGCCGTCTGGAAACGATGGAGCGAGGTGCGCATCTCGTGCATTCACAGGGAGGGCGTGGACGAGAGCGGGCTTGTCGACCGGCTGGCACTGTTCGGGCTCGAAGTGAAACTGGATGCGGAAGCGGTCGACGACGACTTCCACGCCGGGATTCATGACCTTCCGGGGGACCAGTATCTTCTCCTGCATCTCTCCGCGAAGGACTGGGCGTGCCTGGTGACGGAGAGCGGGGACGTCGCGGTGTTTCCGCCCGAACGTAGGCCGCAGTATGAGACGGCCGCCATCCGGGATGCCGACGAGTTGGCCGAGGCGCGAAATGACGTAGCAGGCGAACATCTCGAAGAAGAGGACGGCCGGAATTCGGCAGCACTCGCCTCGGTCACCGTCACGCTTGAGCTCGAATCCTCATCTCTCTACGACCTTGTCGACCGCCTGCAGGAGACGTTTCGCCTGAATTTCACGATCGCGAAGGACGTGCGCGCGGCCGGCATCCCGGACGATCCGCTCCGGGTCTCGTGGCGAGATCGGAATTTGGGGGCGGCCCTCGAGGAAGTGCTCGCCCCGTTGGAACTTGCCGCGTGGGTGGAATCGCGCGTGATCGTCATCGGATTCCGCAGCCGGCTGCACGCCCGCGACGCCGGGGCCGCCGCCCGCGCCCGGCGCCGCCTTGAGACGAACAAGCTTCTCGCGTCCCCCGTGGGCCTGTCAGGAGACCTGTCGCTCCGGGACGCGTGCGCCGCGCTGGCGGCCGCGCTTGGCAAGAGACCCCGGATCAGCCCGGAACTCTGGCGCGAATCGTCGCGGATCGTCCTGGAGGCGCGTGAGCGGCCTGCATCGGAGATCTTCGCAGAGATCGACCGCTGCCGGCCGTCGGCCGTTGTTCTTCGCGGCGACGTCCTCTGGTTCGTCGAGCGACGGTAGGCATTCGCGTAGAATCCGGGAATGTCCAGCGATCCCTCGTTTCTTCTCGGCCTCCTCGCCGTCGCGACGCAGTGCGTCACGCCGGAACAGTGGGAAGAGGCGCTCGCCGCGCGCCGGGCGGTCCGGGATCTCGACATCGGGGAGTGGCTGGTCGACCGGGGGTGGCTGACGCCGCGCGCGCAGCGGGCGCTGGCGGTCGTTGTCGAAGAACGCGCCTGGAAACACCCCGACGGCACGGTCCTCGCTTCCCCCGAAACCCTCCTCGTCGGCGAAGTCGCCGTGACGCCGTCGACGCTTCCACTTACTGACAAGTTCCGCCTCGGCGCGGAGCTCGGGCGCGGCGGGCTGGGGCGGGTGGTGGAGGCGGAGGACGGGACGATCGGGCGGACCGTGGCGCTCAAGCTGCTGCGGGAGGACGCGCCGGAGGAGGCGCTGGAGCGGTTCCGGTGGGAGGCGCGGGTCACGGGGCGGCTCGAGCATCCGAACGTCGTGCCGGTGCACGAGGTGGGGCGGCTGCCGGACGGGCGGGAGTTTTTCTGCATGAAGCGGATTGCGGGGCGGGACATGGCGGAGGCGATCCGGGAGGGGAAGTGGCCGCTGAGGCGGCTGGTGGAGGCGTTCCGGGACGTGTGCGGGGCGGTGGCGTACGCGCACTGGAAGGGAGTGATTCACCGGGACCTGAAGCCGGCGAACGTGATGCTGGGGGATTTCGGCGAGGTGCTGGTGGTGGACTGGGGGCTCGCGAAAGAGCAGGGCGGGAGGGCGGAAGGGCGGGAGGGCGGAAAAGCGACCCTTGAGCGGGGGGATGGCGTTCCCGCCCTCTCGCCCTCCGGCCCTTCCGCCCTGACCCTGGACGGGGACCTGATGGGGACGCCGGCCTACATGCCGCCGGAGCAGGCGGCGGGGCGGCTGTCGGAGCTGGACGCGCGGAGCGACGTGTGGTCGCTGGGCGCGATCCTGTACGAGATTCTCGCGGGCCGGCCGCCGTTCGTCGGGGAGGGGGCGCTCGAAGTGGCGCGTCGCGTCGTGGAGGAGCCGGTGGCGCCGCCTTCGTCGGTGCGCGCCTGCCCGCCGGACCTCGAGGCGATCTGCCTCAAGGCGCTGTCGAAGAAAAAGGAGGACCGGTACGCGTCGGCGGTCGAGCTGGAGCTGGAAATCGAGCAATTCCTGGAGGGCACGAAGGAGCGCGAGCGGCGCGAGGCGCAGGCGGCCGCCGAGATGGCGCGCGCGCGCGAGCGGATCGCGGCCTGTGCGCGGCTCGGCGCCGAGGCGCGCGGGCAGGCGGAATGCGCGCGGCAGAAGAAATTTTCGACAGAAAGCTGGGAGCCGCTGGAGAAGAAGCGCGAGATCTGGCAGGCGGAGGATCGTGCGACGGAGCTGGAGAACCTGGCGGCGGAGGCGTTTTCGGAAGGGGAGGCGCTGCTGACCTCGGTTCTCGCCGCGATCCCCGACCACGCCGAGGCGCGGCGCCTCCGCGCGGAACTTCACTGGAGGCGGTTCCTGGAGGCGGAGGAGGCGCAGGATCGGAAAGGGATGGTGCTGTCGCGGCGCATCGCCGAACGACACAACGACGGGGCGCTCGACGAAGCGCTCTCGGGCCTCGGCACCGTCGAAGTGCGCGCGTCAGCGTACTCCTGCGCATGCCTGCGCGACGGGCGCGACGTCGAGCCCGGAGAACTCGGCGTGCTCGGATACCACCCCTGGTCCGGCAGGAAATTCGACGAAGGCCGCTGGGCCTCGCTGACGGACCTGGAACCGCGCGCGCCGCTTCGCCTGCGCGTGCACCGCGCGGCCTGCGCCGCGTCGCCCGTCGCGGGCGCGGAGGCGTGGGCGTACCGGTACGAGGAAATCGACCGCGTGCTCGTGCCGGCGTCCCCCGCCGGCTCCGGCCCCCCCGGGTCCGCGGAACTGCTCGACGCATTGTTCGGGAACTCCCCGCTGCGCCCGCGTGGTCCCGGCGTCTACCTTGGCCGGACCCCGGTTTCGGAGCAGAGACTTCCCGCGGGCTCGTGGCTGCTCGTCGCCGCGGCGCCGGGCTTCCGCCCGGCGCGGGTTCCGTTTCTCGTGAAACGCCAGGAGCGGGTTGCGGTCGCCTTCACGCTCTACCGGCCGACCGAGGTGCCGGACGGCCACGTCCTCGTCGCCGGCGGCCCCTTCCGCATCGAAGACTCCCGCAAGACCGAAGGCGAATGGGTTCCCGCGGGCGGCCTCGACGACGTCCTCGTCGCGCGATTCCCCGTGACCGCCCGCGAATATGCGGCCTGGCTGCGAGCGCTCCACGCCGTCGATCCCGCCGCCGCCGCCGCCCGCCGCCCGCGGCTGCGCGCGGGGCCGCCGCTGTGGCCGTGCGATCCCGTCGGGGGGCCGCTCCTGCCGACGGCGGAGGTGGCCGCGCGGCGTCCGGCGCCGGCGCGGCAGCAGGAGATTCCCGACGGAATCTGGGATCCCGAGTGGCCGGTCTTCGGGATCTCGTGGGACGACGCGATGGCCTATGCGCACGCGGCGTCCCTCTGCGACGGCCGCGTCTACCACCTTCCCCACGAAGCGCAGTGGGAGCGCGCGGCGCGCGGCGTCGACGGGCGCCCATGGGCTTTCGGCCCCCATTTCGACGAGGTCTACGCCGCAGTCCTGGGATCCCTTCGCAACGCCCGCGCCCCCGAGCGGATCGACTCGCGGCCGTTCGACGAGTCGCCGTACGGCGCCCGCGACACGGTCGGCCACGTGACGGAGCACTGCCTGAACCATCCCGGTGGCCCGATGGACTGGCGCCTCCTGCGCGGCGGCTCGTTCAATCGCAACGCCACGACGAGCTCGGCCGTATTCCGCTCCGGCTCGGTGCATAGCGACGTGCCGGACATCGTCGGCATCCGGCTGGCGTGCGAGATCAGGCTCTCTGAAGTAGCGCCTTCCCGATCATGAACACCCCCAGCGCCAGGATGAGCCCCGAGACGATCCGCCGGTAAACCGGCTCCGGCAGGCGCTTGAGTACCTTCGCCCCCGCGAGCGTTCCGACGACGCAGCCGGCGGTCGACACGAGCAACGGAAGCCAGAGCCGCACGAGGTCGCTTCCCTGAGTCGCGAGGTACACCGGCATGCGCGCGGAGTCGACGACGATGCCGACGGCGGTGGCGGTCGCGACGAACGCGTGCCGCTCGACGTTGAAGCCCATCATGGCCGCGGAGCGGATGCCGCCCTGATTGCCGACGAGGCCGCCGAGGAATCCCGACACGGCGCCGGCGAGCCAGGCGAGGGGGCCATGGAAGCGCATCTTCCGTGAGAGGCCGGTGAGGCCGGAGACGCCGGTGAAGACGAGGAGGGCGCCGAAGACGACGGTGAGCGCGCGGTTTTCCGCCCAGGAGTGGAGCAGGGCGCCGGCGAGTCCGCCTGCGGCCGACATCACGCCGAAGGAGAGGAGCAGATTGCGGTCGACGTGTTCGCGCAGCATCACGAAGCGCAGAGCCGTCGCGACGAAATGGGGGACGGAGACGGCCGCGACGGCGAGCTTGGTCCCGACGCGCCATCCGAGCACGGGCGTGAGAAGGCTGCCGATGCCGAAGCCGCTGACCGAAGCGATCGCGCCGGCTGCGACGGAGGCGAGAGCGACGAGCGTCAGGAAAGCGGTTTCTGAGGCCGGCATGCGGGCGCACATCATCGCCGTGTCCGGCCTGCGCTTCAATACCTGCGCCCGGCCTATCGGAACCGGGTCAGGAGGACGATCAGCCAGAGACCGAAGACCGTGGTGCGGCGGATTCCAAGACGATGGCGAAGCAGCGGGGGCAGCGGCCGTTGTGGCTTTCGGGGTTACCGGGGAAGCGGGTTTTCTTGGAGCATCCGGGGCAGCGGACTTTAATGGTCATGGGAACCTCGTGTGAGTGAACGTTCGCTCACATCATGTAACCGAAGAAAGGGCGGGTCAAGATCTCTGCCTCGACTCTCCGGCGGATCGACGCAACCTCATATGCGGCAATATATTGTGGTCTGACGAAAAGCCGGGTAATCCCCGGTTTCCCACCCGACCTCCCTCAGCCCGGCCTCCACCCGCGCCGATACTCTCCACATGACTCCTGCCGATGCCCTCGTCCTTGGTCTCGTCCAGGGACTCACGGAGTTCATCCCCGTCTCGTCGACCGCGCACCTGGTCTTCGCCGCGCGCGGCCTCGGCCTCTCCGAAAAAATGACGCCGGAACAACTCACCGCCACCGTCGCCGTCGTCCAACTCGGCACGCTCGCCGCGGTCTTCGCTTACTTCGCCCGCGACCTCGCCGCCATCGCGCGCGCCGGCCTCGCCCCGCGCGCCCCCGAAAGCCGCGCGCCCCTACGGCTCCTGGGCTACATGGTCGTCGGCACGATCCCCATCGTCATCCTCGGTCTATTCTTCAAAAAGTTCGTCGAGGGCCCCTGGACCAAGGACCTCCGCCTCATTGCCGCCGCCCTCGCCTTCTGGTCCGTCGCCCTCGCCGCCGCGGAACGCCTCGGCCGCCGCGCGCGCGACGCCGCCGCCGCCACCTGGCGCGACGCGTGGATCGTCGGCCTCTTCCAGACCTTCGCCCTCATCCCCGGCTCCTCCCGCTCCGGCACGACCCTCGCCGGCGGCCTCCTCGCCGGCCTTACCCGCGAAGGCGCCGCGCGCCTCTCCTTCCTCCTCTCCATCCCCGCCGTCACCGCCGCCGGCGCCCTCGAACTCCACAAGGCCCTCCGCATCCTCGACCGCGGCACCCTCGGCATGATCGCCCTCGCCGCCGCCGTCGCCGCCGTCTCCGGCTACGCTTCGATCGGGCTGCTGCTCCGATTCCTGAAAAACCACTCGACGATCCCGTTCGTCGTCTACCGCCTCGCGCTCGCGGCGCTGCTCTTCGGGATGGTGTTTTCGGGGAAGTGGGCTGCGGGGGCTTGACGAGAAACGAGGAACGACGCCCGTCCAAGCCGACCCTACCGTCCGCCGATCTCGACCGGCCCCGCTACGTACTGCTCCGGCTTCTCCGCGGTGAAATCCCGGTCGTAGCCGAACCAGAGCCGCGACGTGCCGGCGGGGAGGGCCTCCGGAAGCGAAAATCTGCGGACCTCGCCTGTTTTCCAGGCGGCGTCCTCGACGTCCTCGACCCGCATCGGACCACTGCCGAGGAACGCTCGCCCTTCGCCTTCGGCGGCCCACCATAGCGGATCGAGCCCGGCGACGTTGAGGGCCGCGCCGTCCGCGAGAGCCTCGACCTCGAGCGCCCAGCCGTCGCCGCCGCGAGTTGCGGCAAGTCGGAACGACGGGCCCTGGCGCTCCGCCAGCAGCACCACCCGGGCCGTCGGAAAGACCGAAACCGGGGCCGTCTCGTTCACCAGCGCGCGCCCGCTGAATACCGCTTCGCTCCGGCGCGTGTTCGTGGAGATGCGGTTCGAGCTGATCGACACGATTCCGCAGCGCGCACCCGAGAGCTTGCACGCACCGGCTTCGAACGTCGCTCCGGGGGCGACGCGCCGGATCGACGACAGGAATCGCAGGACCACCTCCTCGGGCGCAGGAGGCTCGCCGCCGCCGCAACCGAACCGGCTCCGGAAGCTGCCCCCGCCGCTCCGGCCGCCGAGCGGGCGCCGGCCGAACGGTTCGACGTGCGACCAGGTATTGAGAAGACCGCTCGGGTACCACAGGCCGCGACGGCCGGTGTTTTTGAGCTGAAGAGGCACGACCTGCTCGACGCCGGCGTCGAGCACGAGGACGGGCTCGGCGACGTCCGCCGTCTCCGACGTCGCCAGCTCCGCCTCCACGATGGCGACCGCGGGCGCGCCCAGGTTCAGAAGCTCCGCGACGAGCGGGCGCCGCTCCTCCGCCTTCAGATCCTCCCGCGTCAGCGCCTCCAGCAGCTCCCCGCATCGCTCCGACTTCGCCGGATCGACGAAGATCCCGCGGTTCTCCAGGACGCCGGCCGCGGCGCCGGCGACCTCGGGATCGGCGTGGCCGAGGAGCGCCATGACCCGGGTCGCGTCGACGTCCGCAATCTCGACGAGCATCCGCGCGCCTTCGACGCGCTCGGCGGGGTCCTCCGAGGCGCATTTCGCGGCCGCCGCTTCAACACGCTCCGACAATTCGTCCGCACGCGCGCAGAGGGCGAGGCCCAGAAGGACGGGGGCGAAGAGGCGCTTCATTTCTTGTTCTCCTCGAGCGATACGGGGTCGGCGACGGCCTGGACGTCCTTGAAGTTTTCGTCGTAGCCGAGCCAGAGATGGCGGCTGCCTTCCGGAATCTCGGCCCGCAGGGGGACGCGGCGGAGTTCGCCTTTTTTCAGGGCGGCGCGTTCCTCCTTCGTGGACTCCATCGCGCCCGAGGCCAGCCACGCTTCGTTTTCTCCGAGCGCGGCCCACCAGAAGTTGTCGTACGTGTCGCTTTCTTCCGCCGCCGGGCGGTCGTCGAGCGCGGTAATTTCGAGCGCCCAGCCGTCGTCCTGGCGGACCGCAACCGCGGCGAGGTGCTCCGACTCCGTGGGTCCCAGGACGATCCGCCGCGTGCCGGGAGCGCACTGAGGATCCGTTTCCGGTAATTTCAGGGTGACCCCCTGAAATTCAGCTTCCAGCTTCCCGGCGTAGTTCATGCGCAGTCCGGTCAGGTTGAGGACGCCGCAGCGACCGGGTACCCGGCCCGAAGTCCCGAAATCGGCCGTGCCGCCGGGGGGGACGCGCGTGAGGCCGGCGAGGTGCGCGACGACTCGATCCTCAGGCGTGGACCCCCCCTGCCGGAGCATGACGATGCCGCCAAGGCCGCCACCCCAGCCCGTCGCATTCCCCGGCCGGATCCCGAACGGCTGCAGATCCTGCACGACCACGTGGCGCTCGGGCCGAAACCAGCAGCCGAGCGCGCCGGTGTTCCGGACGCGAAGAGTCACGCCCTTGCTTTCCGGCGCGATCACCGCCGGCCGCTCCGCAACGCCCGCGTACTTCCCCTCGTGGAGTTCCCTCGCGACCAGCGCCGCCGTCCGCGGCCCGAGGTCCAGCAGCTCCCGGACCAGCTCCTCCCGCAGCGGCGACTCCTTCGCCGAAAAGGCCAGCTCCCGGAAGATCTCCTCCCGCCGCCGGTCGACCTCGGGCGACTTCACCAACCCCGTCTTGCGGCACACGCGCTCGACCCGCGCGCAGACCTCCGGGTCGGCGTGCCTGAGAAGCGCCTTCACCTTCTCGGGCGCTTCAGCCGCCAGCTCCTCCAGGTCGATCTCCCCGCCGTCCCGTTCCGCGGCATCCTCCGACTCCAGCCGCGCGACCGCCGCCTGGATGCGGTCGTCGATCTCATCGGCGGCGGCGCAGGCGGCCAGGGCTAGAAAGACGGGGAGTGCGAAGCGGTTCATACCCAGGATCTTAACGCCGCGGGGAAGCGGAAGTTCGCGTGAATCACCGGGGAAAGCGGCTTGTCCTCGCGCGACTTGTCGCCGTACGGATCGAAGCGTAATCTGGGAACATGAAGACGTCCCATCGCCGGAAGGCTCGCGCGATTTCCCGGGGCCTGCACCCTCCGCGCCGAACGCCCCGGCCCCGTTTGATCGAGAGGCTGAAAGAACTCGAGGACGCGGTCGCGTTGCTCCGGGCCGGTCTCTCCGCAAGGGACAGGAGACGAGCGCGGTGGCGGTAACGGATCTTCTGGCCCAGGTGGCCGCCGCATTCGACGAAAACCGGGTGCCCTTCCTCCTGATCGGCGGCATGGCTGTCTCGACCTGGATCGAGGAGCGACTGACTCGGGACGTGGACATCATCGCGATGGTCCGGCGGGGCGACGCTTCGCGCCTCAAGTCCGCGCTCATTGCGAGCGGGACCCGGGTGACGGCGCTTGAAATGCGGCTGCTCTTCGAGCGTCGGTTTCTCCTGCTCAAGACTGCAGGGCCGCGGCTCGACGTGAAGGTCGCGACAGGGGCGCACGACCGCGCGGCGTTTGAGCACGCCGGGCGGGTCGACATCCAGGGACATCCGGTCGCGGTTGCGAGCGCCGAAGATCTGGTGCTGTACAAACTGATGGCATGGCGTCCCCAGGATCGGGCCGATGTTCATCGTCTTCTTCGCGAAATCCGCGACCTCCGCCGTTCCTATGTGGAATCCTGGCTGGATCGCCTTTCAGCGGACGAAGGCGCCGATCTCCGAGTCCGATGGGCGGAGGCACTGAAAGAGGCCGGAAAGTAGTCGCACTCTCCGTGGCGGCGCCTACCATGACGGCCGCTTCCCCCATTCGACACGGAGCTTCCCATGCACGACTTCCGATCCGACACCGTCACGAAGCCGACTTCCGCGATGCGCAAGGCGATGGCCGAGGCCGAGGTGGGGGACGACGTCTTCGGCGAGGATCCGACGGTGAACAAGCTGCAGGAGGTGTGCGCCTGGCGGCTGCGGAAGGAGGCGGGGCTGTTTTTTCCGACGGGGACGATGGCGAACCAGGTGGCGGTGAAGTGCTGGACGGAGGCGGGGGACGAGATTCTGCTGGAGCGGCGGTCGCACATTCTGAATTACGAGCTGGCGGCGTTTGCGGTGGTGAGCGGGGTGATGGCGCGGGCGGTGGAGGGCGAGCGGGGGATCATCCGCGCGGCGGCGCTCGCGCGGGAGTTCCGGCCGAAGACGTACCTGTTCAGTTCGCCGACGTTGATCTGTCTCGAGGACACGACGAACATGACGGGGGGGACGTGCTATCCGCAGGCGGTGCTGAAGGAGATCCGGGCGCTCGCGACGGAGCAGGGGGTGCCGATCCATCTCGACGGCGCGCGCCTCTGGAACGCGGCGGTGGCGCAGAAGGTGGAGCCGTTCGAGATTGCGCAGCATGCGGACAGCGTGATGGTGTCCTTGTCGAAGGGGCTGGCGGCGCCGGCGGGGAGCGTCTTGTGCGGCCCGGCGGACCTGATTGACAAGGCGCGGAAGTGGCGGAAGCTGCTGGGCGGGGGGATGCGGCAGTCTGGCGTTCTTGCGGCGGCGGGGCTGGTGGGGCTGCAGGAGATGGTCGCGCGGCTCGCGGAGGACCACGACCGGGCGAAGGCGCTGGCCTCGGGCCTCGCGGGTACGAAATTCCGCTGCGAGATGCCCGAGACGAACATTCTGATCGTGGACGTGCGCGAGTCTGGCAAGTCGTCGGACCAGGTCGTAGCGCTTCTCGGCAAGTCCGGCATCCGCGTTGTGCAGGCCGATCCCGTCCGCATCCGCATGGTGACGCACTGTGACGTCAAGGAGGATGCGGTGGCGGATGCGCTCGAGGCGTTCCGGAGCCTGAGAGCCTGAGGGCGAGGGAATTTCAACCGGACAACTTCAACTTTCAAGCAACTTCAAAGGGTCTCTTTGTGCGCGAATTCCGGCGTGCGTCGGCGTCCGGACCTCGCTCGCTGGGCTCGCCCTCGCGATTTATTGGGGCCGCTATCGGCGCCATCGTACAATCTCCCGTTCAACCACCCGGAGGGCGCCCATGGGCCTGATCGATCTCGTCCAGGAACTCGAATCGACGGACGCGCCGACGCGATTCAAGGCCGCGACCGCGCTCTACCGGATGGGTCCCCAGGCGGCCCCCGCGGTTCCGAAACTCGTCGGCTTGCTGCGCGACTTCGACGGCGTCAACGTCCCGGATTCGGAGGGGGGCGAGCGGCTGGTCACGATCGCGGAGCGCTGCGCGCTCGCGCTGGCGGCGATCGGGGAGCCCGCGGCGGCCGCCGTGATCCAGGAACTGAAGCAGGACAACCCCGTCTCGGCGATCCACTGCGTGCGCGCGCTCGCCGCGCCGGCGCTCGCGAAACGGGTGCCAGTGGGCGTGATCAACGAGCGGCTGATGCGGCCCAAAGTGTCGCCGACGATGGCCGCGGCGCTCTGCGAGGTGCTGTACGCGGCCTGCCAGGCCCCCGACGAGGCTCAGCGGAACGCGGCGAAATCGGCATTCAAGGCGGCGTACGCGGCGGGCCGCGTGACGCAGAAGTTCCACAAACTGTTCACCCCCGCCGGGGCGACGCCCTCCCCCGCGGCGCCGGGAACGCGCGTCGGGACGACCGCAACGCCGACGCCCATGGCGGCGCCCGCGCCGGCACCCCAGGCGCCGCGCCCACCCGCACCTCC
>JACPRD010000110.1 GCA_016190145.1 Planctomycetota bacterium
CCCCAGTACCAGCGCGACAAACCCGCCTTCGGCCTCCTCAGGCTCCTCCCCCTCCCCGCCCTCCTTCACGAACCCCTCCGCCGCCCCGCCGGCGGCGCGCCGCGCGACCCCGACGGCTGGAACATGTTCCTCGAGGAAACCGCCTCCCTCCGCCTCGAAGACCGCGTCCCCTTCGTCTTCGTCCCCGGCAACCACGACGTCTACCACGACTTCGATCGCGCCGAAATCGCCCGCCTCTTCGGTGCCACCCACTCCCGCGCCCTCTGGCGCTCCTTCGACGTCGGGCCCTGGCGGTTCGTGATTCTCGACACGGGAAGCGACGTCCGCGAGGACTTCGACCCGCTCGAGCGCGAAGGCCTCCAGCTCCGCTGGCTCACCGAACAGCTCTCGGGCGCCGAGGCCGCCGGCCTCCACGCGATCGTCTGCACGCATTTCCCCCCCTACACTTCCGGCGCGCAGGACCCGCCCAATCCCGTGGTCCGCGAGGGCGTCGCGCGCGCGATTCTCTCGAAGCACGACGTCGCGCTCGTCCTCTCGGGCCACGTGCATGCGTACGAACGCCTTGAAGTGGCGGACGCGAAGGGGCGGATGGTGACGCACGTCGTGACCGGCGGCGCGGGCGGGCCGTTTCACGGGATCGACGAGAAGCGGCGCGAGGCGGGGTCGAAGGCGTTCGTGGGGCACCTCCGGCATTTCGTGCTGCTCGAGATGACCGAGACGGAGATCAGAGGGAAGATGGTGCCGGTGGCGTCGCCGGAGGCGTACGTGGAGAACTGGCAGGAGAAGGCGGGGGATGAGTTTGTGGTGAAGCTGAGATGAAGGGCAATTTTGAATTATGAATTTTGAATTTTGAATTGTGATGCAGGCGCAGCGGGGCGGTTGAGCGCGTTGGCGGCCATGACGACGCGGGCCTCCGTGAATGCGATAGGGCGGATTCGCGGATCCCGATGTTTGCGGGAACCGGTCGCAGATTGCGACCGGTTCAATCCGAGCACCGCCTATTTCTCGCGCATCGCCGCGAGGCGTGCCCGCCAGTGGGCGACGACCAGACCCGAGGTCAGGACGCGCACGCGGTTCCCCTCGAACACGCAAGCGCCGCGCAGGCCGGCGCGCCAGAGGAGCCAGGCCGGTGTGACCTTGACACCGACCGGCACCCGACCTTCGAAGATGACGCGCTCATGGCTCTGCATCCGCAGATTGCGGTCGGTCAGGACGATCGCGAGATCGTGGATCGAGGAAATCTCCCGGTCCAACGCGAATTCCTGTGTAAGACCTGCCGCGAAAATTGGCTCGTGCTGCGCGATGAGGGCTTCCGACAACGAAGCCCGGAGCTCCGCGGCGATCGGGGGGTCGAGTCCGTTGACTTCCTCAAGAAGCTGGCGCTGTGCGGGCAGGTCGAGTTTCCCCAGTCGCAGCATGGCCACCCTTGCGGCGCAGGCGACTTCGTCGAGCCGATCGCCCTCCATGACGGAAAGTCTGTTTGCGATGACACCGTCTTCGGCAGGTGTCCCCGAAAGGTCACAGAGATCGGCAAGTGCAAGAGCTGCCGCGTAGCGCCTGGAGTCGACCGATCCCGCGCCGAACGCCAGGAGCACCCATCGGTCCGAGGGAGCGGCAAGCCGTCCCAGGGCCCGCGTGGCCGCGTTCGCGACACGGGGATGGGCGTTCAGCGTCAAAGAAACGAGTTTGGGGGCGAGCTGGCGGGCGCCCGCCAGCGCAATCGCGTCTGCGGCGGCTTCGCCCACTTCCGGGGCGTCCTCAGCGAGCTGGCGCAGAAGGGCATCCAGTTCCTCCTGGCCTCCGACAAGACCCAGCGCGCGCGTCGCCGCTGCGGCGACAGGCAGGGAAGAATCCTGACGCGCGAGAAGCCGCAGCCGTTCCCCCGCTCCGGCCGCACGGGAAGTCCCGAGCGCGAGCGCGGCGGCTGCACGGACCTCTGACTCCGGGTCATCCAGCGCTTCACGGATTCTCGCAATCGCCTCCTCCGTAGCGAGCCGTCCGAGAGCGAGGACGGCCGCCGCCCGCACGACGAATTCCGCTTCGCGGCTCGTCCGGATCACTTCGCCGGCAAATTCGACGCCGCCGAGCCGCCCGATGGCCTCCACCGCGGCGGCCCTCACCCTCGGAAACATGTCGTCGAGACACTTCGCGACATCCTGCGCCAGTTCCCGCGCCTTCAACCGGCCGGCGAGCCGGACACCGAATTCCCGCCGAAGCGGGCGCCCGTCGCGCATCAGACGTCGAGCGGCTTCGATCGATCCGTCCGGCCGCATGTCGGCGATCGAATCGAAGGCGATCTCCACGATCAGGGGACTGCGGTCATCGAGAAGCGGCAGCATCCGCGGCGCGCGACGGGGCTCTCGATACGCACCGATCGCCTGCGCGGCGACGAACCGGGGCGTGAAGTTCGGAGATTTGAGCAACGGAACGAGGGATTCCGTCAGGGGGCCGGGCCCCAGCCGGCGCACTCCCTCTGCGACCGCCTCGATCCCGTCCCAGGAGTCCTCAGAGAACCAATCGTCCCATCGGAATTCCGGATCCAGGGTCCACAGTCGGGGCAGCGCCACGCCCGCGGCCCTTCGGATCACGGGCGAACGATCCCAGAGCGCTTCCTCGACGACGTCGGCATACTCGACGCGCCCAAGCCGTCCGATCTCGCGAATTGCCGCCGCGCACAATTCGGCGGACTTGCCCTTGAGAACGCGGCGGAGGTCGCGGTCAATCCAGGGAGCACGCTTCTCCGGAGTGCCGAATAGCGCAGAATTGAAGTCTGCGTCCGGCGCCAGGTCGCGCGCGAGCTTCTCGATCAGCAGCAGATCGCTGCGGGGGATGACCTGATCCGCAGTCAACATCCGCGCGATTCCCACCGCGACGGCGGCACGGTCGTCGTCGACCGGACAGATGAGGAACGCCAGGCGGCGGGCGCTGGGACCGAGGGAGTCCGCCAGATCCCGGACACGCCTGACGCGCTCCAGTGCGGCTTCGGCACACTCCGCGACGTCCGCATCAGGATCGGTCCCGACCTCCTCCATCCGGGCGAGCTCAGCGGGCGTCCAGTCCGCCCAGCGCTGAACGGCGGCTCTCGTCGCGGCGCCACGGAGCCGCGCACCGGGCGAACGCCACCGGCGGATCACCTCGTCGAGATCGCTCCAGCCCGGTCGGGTGGAGCTGATGACCGGACGTTCCTCGTCCGGCTCCTCCTGAGCCGACGCCGGCCCGGGCTGCGCGAGCATCAGCGCGGCAAGGAACAGGCCGAATAACTGATAGGCGCGAACGGCCATGACGGCCCCGAATTGTCGACGATGACATCGTACGGGGGCACTGTGGCGAATCGAAGCGCGATCGCCGACGCTTCCGAAAGACGATCCGGGCCGCCCCCACGTCATGCACCGGCCCATGGTCACGGCGAGGGAACAGGCGGCCCGGATCTGTTCGTCACACGGACTTCTCCCAGAATCTCCAGGAGGACTTCCTCTTGCCGGCGAGGAAGGGCTCGGCCTCGCGGCCGGCCTGTTCGAGGTCGAGACGAAGGCGCTCGAAGAGCGGCCGGAGTGCGGCGGCGGAGATTCCTGCGACGCCGAGCGCGGCGAGGATCTCGGGGACGGAAGAACGCAGGATCTTCTGGAGCCCGCCCAGGCGGGTCCCCAGGTCGCTCCCGGCGAGGGCCTTCATCAGCGCCTCGCGCGCTTTCTCGATCGGACCGGCCTCCGGGACGTGCCCGGCGTCCACGTCGGCCTTCGCAGCGGCGATCGCCTTCGCGAACGCCTCGAATGCCTGTGCGACGGATTCGCGCTCCCTGGGCGTCACGACGTCGTCGGCGTCCTTCTCGGCACGCTTCGACACGGGGGACGGCTTCGGAACGGAAACCTGCAGCGGGCTCGGAGGAGGAGGCGGGGCCGGCGTCTTCCCTGCCTGACCGCGACCGCCCGATCCGGGCACGAGACTCATTGCCGCAGCGGCATCGCCAGGAGGAGGAACCTCGGCATCGTCGAATACCTGCATCTCGCAGCAAGGCTGGGCGACGACACCGCACGGAATCGAGGCGAACACGCCGGTCATCGGCTTCGACTCCGGCTGCTCCCACTTCGCCGGCATCGCGACGGGCTGGATCACGTGCCGCGACTTCCCGTCCTTGTTCACAACCTCGCTTTCGTCGACGACGACGAACGCCGTGAAGCGCGTGAGGAGCGTGTGCCGCACGGCGAGGTTCACGATTTCTGTCTTGATGTCGGTCTGCAGGGCGGGCTCCAGGCGGAAGCGGTCCTCGAGATCGGCGACGCGGGAGCGGGCCCAGAGCTGGGCGATCGCGGGCATCGGGATCTCGCGGACGGTGACGGTTTCGTGGTAGGGCTTGCCGTCGGCGTACTTGCCAGTCACGCGGAGCACCTTCGTGCCCGCGAGCCGGAAGAACGCTGTCGCAGCGCGACCGGCGAACAGGTCGGGCATCCGATCGGGGGTCAGCGAGGCCTTCTCCACTTCCCCGCTGATCCTGAGATCCGTCACGACCGGCGCGCCGATTTCGCGGCCCACCGCCCGCAGTGCGTCCTCGAGTTTCTCGCCCGGCACCACGAACGACGCGGTGCCGCCGCCCAGCGACGCGAGCCGCTTCAGAAACCCGTCGTTCACCGCCGTGTCGATCCCGACGGTGAAGACGCGCGCGTCGCCGAGTTCCTTCTGAATGCGCTGCAGAATTCTCGACTCGTCGCCGACCTCGCCGTCCGTCAGAACGACGACGATCGGCGTCCGGCCTTTCACCGGCGCCCGCGCCCCCACCACGCCGAGCGCGCCGCCCACCGCGGCATCGAGTTCGGTGCCGCCGCGCGCGTCGATCGTGCGGAGGAAGCGGTCGCCCTTCTCGATCCCGGCCTCGTCGGCCGCGGTCCACTGCTTCGCGGGGTCGCCGGCGACCATCCATTCCTGGCTGTCGTCGAACGCCTGAACGGCGAACCGGTCGCGCGGCCCCAGCGTGTGGAGGAGGAGCGAGCACGCGCGCGCGGCGGAGGACATCTTGACGCCGCCCATCGAGCCGGAGCGGTCGAGGACGAAGACGACGTCGCGGGCGAGGCCGAGGAAGCCGTCGCGCCGCGGGGGGACGAGGGAGAGCATGGCGAAGAGGTCCTTGCCGTCGCGGAAGGCGAGGCAGGTCTTGCGGACGTCTTTCGCGGCGAGTTTCCAGCGGAGGACGAAGTCGCGGTCGAGCGGTTCGTCGTCGAGGGCGAGGGTGACCCTGACGGCGTCGCGTCCGACCGCGGTCTTCGTCGCGTGCTGGGAGCAGGCAAGGTCGGCGAGGTCGGGATCGCCGTCGCCGTGGAGGAGCTCGACCTCGATGCCGAGGGAGACCCGGGGATCGAAGCCGGGAGCGAGGCGGGGCGGGGTGATGCGCGACGCGTCCGGCACGGCGTCGGTGTCGGGCTCGACCCCGTCGCCGGACGGCTCCCCGTCCTGCGGCGCGCCCGGGATGTATCGCGGCGCCACCACGACCGGCAGGCGCAGTTCCGTCGTCCCGTCGTCGAAATACGGGAGCCGCTCGGAATACTCGATCTTCACGGAGACCTCTTCGCCGGGCGGCAGGTTCCCCACCGTCACGGTGAACACGTCGTCGCGCTCCTGCTCGAGCAGCGCCGCGCGCTTGCCGTCCTCGACCGCCTTCGCGTACGTCCGGCGCGCTTCCCCGCGCTCCTTCACGACGCCCTTGATCACCCGCTTCCCCACCTTCATCTCGAACGAAGACACCGCGCACCCGCCCGCCATCGGGAAGATGTAGACGGCCTCGAGCGCCTCCGCGTACGTGTTGCGGAACGTCTCGGTGACGGTCACGTGCGCGACACGGTCGGCGACTCTCGCGGACATCGCGACGCCGGCGAGCGGGAGAAGGACTTTCTTCTGGTCCTTCAGGACCTCGAGGATTCCGACGCCGCGGGTCCGTTCGGCGGACTCCAGCATCGGCAGGGCCGGGGCGGGCTTCATTTCTTCTCTCCTGAAAGCGCGGCGAGTGCGGCGCGGATTTTCTGCAGAAGTGCCTCCGGGTCGGCGGGGGCGGACCAGCCGTCCTCGACCTGGATCCGGAGGCCGGGCTGGACGGCGATTTCACGCCAGGTCACGGCGGGGACGGCGGCGGGGCGGGCGCGGTGTTCGTCGCTGACGGCGCGCAGGATGGCCTCGAGGTCCGCCTCGGCGAGGCCGATCAGGCGCGGCTGGATTTCGGAGAGGCCGTAGCCATGCTGCTGAAGGGCCTTGATGGCGAGGAGTTGGAGGACCTGTTTCCAGCCGTAGCGGGCTTCCCTGTCGACGATGCGGGGGCGATCGAGGAGGCCGAGGGTGGAGTAGTAGCGGACCATGCGCGCGTTGGGTTCCTCGTTGACGCGGCCGTCGGGCTGGGTTTCGAGCAGGCCGTGCTGGCGGAGGAGCCGCGTGACGTCGCGGCAGAGGTCGTCGAGGGTCAGGTCTTCCAGCGGCTTGGGCGTCATGACAGTAAATATATGATATTACTGTAATGATGTCAACATCAATTGCGTGACGCAAGACCTTTTGCCATAATCATTTGCATCGGCATGATCGGATTCTTCTATTTCAGCGTGACCTCACCCCCCTTCCTCCGCACCACCTGAACCGTCTTCGCCCCGCGCATCGCTTCCACCAGTTCCGCCATCGAACCCGGCCGCTTCCCGTCCGCGCCAAGCACCAGGTCGCCGATCTGGAGCCCCGTCGCCCGCGCGCGCCCGCCGCGGCTGAGCGAGAGGACTTCCCAGCCGCCTGCCGCCTCGTGCGGATAGAAGCCCGGCTCCTTAGGCAGCGCCTGAAGCCACAGATTCCAGCCCGGAACCCGGTGATCCGACGGGCGCGGCCCCGCCGCGAACCCCAGGACCTTGAGCTTCCCCCCTTCGTCGAGGCCGAATTCCGCCTCCGTGTACCCCTTTTCCCGCGCAGCCGCCGTCACCCGGGCGAGCCATTCGTCAAACGTCGCGCCCGCGATCTTCTGCGAAGGCCCGCCGTCGATCGACAGCTTGGACTCCATCCGCCCGTCCGCGAAGTAGTGCATCGACATCGTGACCCGCCGCTCCACGTCGCCCGTCCTCGAGGTCACCGTGAATTCCCCGTACTCCCAGCCCGCGTCCTCGCGCGGCTCCGGTTCGAGCGCCTCCGGCATCTCCGGCGCCGCCTGCAGCTCCACCACCTCCGCGCGCCCCACCGACAGCTTCGCCGCCGACGCCAGCCGCTTCCGCAACTCCCCGATCTCCCCGCACGCCGCCCCGTCCACCGCGAGAATCACGTCCCCGCGCCGCAGTCCCGCCTCGAACGCCCGCCCGTCCAGCGTCCGCGCACCGACATCCCAGCCCGCCCCCGGATTGCACCTCCGAACCCAGAGCCGCCACTCCGGAACGAGATGATCGGCGGGGTTGGGCGTCGAGGCGGACACCGGACCGATTTTCCACCTCCCGTCGGGGTTCAGAACGAACTGCTCTTCTCCGAACCCCCGCCGCCGCGCCTCGAGGTTTACCTGGTCCGCCAGTTCCGCGAGCGAGAACGCGCTGAACAGCTCGATGTCTCCCCCGCCGTACTGCGCGTCCATCTCCGCCGATCCGTCGGCAAACTGGCGGAACGCGATGTGAAGCTCCTCCATCCCGTTCCCGCTCATCGTCGCTTCCCCGCAATACGGCGCGAGGCTCTCCGACCGGTCGAGCCGCCGCAGGATCTCTCCCGCCGCGGCGCGCGCCTCCGGATCCTCCGCCGTCGCCCCGGCGCGCAACGCTTCGATGACGTCCCGCTGCCGGGCGGGATCGGCGCCCAGCCGCTGGAGTTCGGAAGCGGCGTCCGCTCGGTCGCCGGGGTCGTCGGCGGCGAGGCGCGCGATCAGCGCCGTGACGTCCTGCGGCACCGTGGCGGGGACGGGCCGAGGCTCCGGTCGCAGGTCTTCGGGGTGCGGACGGGAGCAGGCGGAGAGAAGACAGGAGACGAGTAGGCCGGGGAGAAAACGGGGCATGAATCGTCCTCGGAAGGGGGGGGCGCCATCATAAGGTGAAGACGGTGGAAGTTGTTTCATGCGAAATCGGCGGCGGGCGCACGCGCGGCTCGATCGTTGATTCCCATCAGGAGGCGCGAGGATCGCGCGCGGCGGAACATCCGGCGCCAGGGAGACCGATCGGCCTCCCCGGCGCGAATTCGTCTAACCTTTGGCGGCGGCCTTCGTCCCCGCGCTCGCGCGCTGAAGCGCCATCCGGATCATCGTTTCGCACAGCGCCGCGTACCCGATCCCCGCGGCGGCCGCGGCCTTCGGGAGAAGCGACCGCTCGGTCAGCCCCGGCAGCGTGTTCACCTCGAGCACCATCGGCCCGCGCTTTTCGTGGTACATCACGTCCACGCGCGAGAAATGCTCGCACCGCAACGCGCGATGCGCCGCGAGCGCGGCCTGCGCGACGGAGCGCGCGACGATCTCGGGCAGCTCCGGATTCACGAGGTACTCGGTCCCCGTGTCCACGTACTTCGCCTCGAAGTCGAAGAATTCACGCTTCGGCCGCATCTCGATGATCGGCAGCGCGCGTCCCTCGAGAATCCCCACCGTCATCTCGCGACCCGGAATGAACTCCTCCAGCAGCGCGCGCGCGTCGTGCGCGAACGCCGCCTCGAACGCCTCCGGCAGCTTCGCCTTGTCCCTCACGATCGAAATCCCGACGCTCGACCCCTCGCGCGCCGGCTTCACCACGAGCGGCAGCCCGACCTCCAGCGCCGCCGCGGCCCGGCCGTAGACGTCGTCGCCCTTCCCCACCGTCGTGAACCCCGGCGTCGGCACCGCGGCGTGCAGGAACAGGGACTTCGAGAGGATCTTGTCGAAGGCGTTATGGGAAGCGTCGCTCGGGGAGCCGGTGTAGGGGATGCCGCGGTCTTCGAGGATCTTCTGGAGGGTGCCGTCTTCGCCGAAGCGGCCGTGGAGGGCGAGGAAGGCGGCGTCGTGTGGGAAGGGATCGGGGAGGGCGGCGTCGATGACGACGAATTCGGCCTGGAAGCCGGCGTCGCGGAGGGCTTTATGGGCGGCGGCGCCGCTGCGGAGGGAGACTTCGCGTTCGGAGCCGGGGCCGCCGGCGAGGACGGCGACGCGGAGGGAGCGGTCGGAGAGGGCGCGGAAGAGGTTCTTTCGGGAGGGGGTGCGGCGCATCGGGGGATCCTCAGCTGACATCCGCCTTTATCCGCCTTTATCCTTTTCCAAGGCCTTTCCTATCGACTTTGAATCCAGAAACATCCGCCGGAACAGCGGATTTTCAGGGGATTCAGAGAGGATAGGAAAGGCCTTGGAAAATGATAAAGGAGGATAAAGGCGGATGAGTTTTCAAGAAGACGATTCGGGAAACGTCACCACACCTTGATCTCAAGCTGCAGGTCGACTCCCGCCCTCTCCTGCGCCGTATTCCGTATCCACTGGATCAGCTCGAGCATGTCCTTCGCGCTCGCGCCTCCTTCATTCATCAGGAAGTTCGCATGGACCGGCGAGACCGCCGCGCCGCCCACTCTCGTCCCCTTGAACCCCAGCTCGTCGATCAGCCTCCCCGCCGGCGCCTTCTCGGGATTCCGGAACACGCACCCCGCCGAGCGCCCGTGGAGCGGCTGGCTCGCCTTCTTCTTCGCGAAAATCTCGCGCATCTTCGCGCGGATCTCGTCGCGGTCCCCTTCCTCGAACTCGAAGTCGGCGCCGAGGATGATCCGGTCCTTCAGATCCGAGTCGCGATACCGGAACCCGCACGCGTCGTGCTCGAGCGTGACCATCCGCCCGTCGGGCTCGACCACGCGGACACGTTTCACGAAATCTCCGATCTCCCCGTGGTGCCCGCCGGCGTTCATGACGAGCGCGCCGCCGACCGTGCCGGGAATGCCGGCGAGGGCTTCGGCGCCGCGGCAGCCGTTGTCGGCGAGCTTCTTGACGAACGCCGGAAACGAGGCGCCGGCCTCGGCCTTGGCGAACGGGCCGTAGCAGTCGGTGTGCTTCAGCCGCTCGAGCGACACGACGGCCCGGCAGCCTTCATCGCGCACGAGCAGGTTGGTGCCGCCGCCGAGCACGCGCAGGTCGACGCCTTTCGCGCGGCAGTAGCTCATCGCCGGCGGGATTTCGTCGGCGCGGGCCGGGATGAAGAAGTACTCGGCGTTGCCGCCGATCCGGTAGGACGTGCGTGGGGCCAGGGGTTCGTCGCGCCTGAGAATCATACCGCTACCCTCGGAAAACCGGTTTGGGGGACGAGAAGGGACAGGGCGCCCGCGATCTTCCAGACGTCGCCCGCGCCCATCGTGAGGACGACGGCGGGGGCGGCGACGCTCCGGAGTGCGAGCACGGCTTCGTCGAAGGAATCGAACACGCGGGCGGGCGTTCCCGTCGCGCGGATGTCGTCGGCCAGATCCCACGCGGAAACCGCGCGGCGGTCCTCTTCCGAATCCCGCGCCGCGAAAATGCCCGGGATCACGACCTCGTCGGCGTCCGCGAAGGAGTGCGCGAAACCGTCGAGCATGATGCGCGTGCGCGAGTACTGGTGGGGCTGGAAGACGGCGACGATGCGGCGATCGGGGTGGAGCGCCCGGAGCGCGGCGAGGGTCGCGCGGATTTCCGTCGGGTGGTGGGCGTAGTCGTCCATCACGGACACGGGGCCGCGCACGAGCCATTCCATGCGGCGCTGGACGCCGTGGAACTCCGGCAGAGCCGAGGCGATGGCCTCCGCGGGCATCTCGAGCGACGCCGCGACCGCGATCGCGGCGAGCGCGTTCATCACGTTGTGCGCGCCCGGGATGCTGAGCTCGAACCGGCCGAACAGCGCCTCGTGACGCAGCGCGTCAAACCGCCAGCGCCCGTCCTCGACGCGCACGTTCGCCGCGCGCCAGGTCATGCCGGGCCCCGTCCCGAACGTCTCGACGCGACACCGCGCCGCCCGCACGGCGCGCGCGCAGTCCGCGTCCTCGCCGTTGATCACCACGAGCCCCTCGGGCGGCACGTGCGACAGGAACACCCCGAACGACCCCACGATCTCGTCGATGTCGCGGTAGTAGTCGAGATGGTCCTCCTCGATGTTCGTCACCACCGCGATGTGCGGGTACAGATTGTGGAAACTCCGGAAATGCTCGCACGCCTCCGCCACGAACGGCTCGCCCTTCCCCGCCCGGCTGTTCCCCCCGAGATCGGGAATCCCGCCGCCTACCACGAACGACGGCTCGTACCCGCCCCGGTCGAGCAGGAACGCCGTCATCGCCGACGTCGTCGACTTGCCATGGCACCCCGCCACCGCGATCCCGAACCGGTCGCGCATCAGCTCGCCCAGGAGCGTCGCGTATCGCACCATCGGAATCCCCCGCCGCCGCGCCTCCTGCACCTCGGGGTTCGCGTCGTCCACCGCCGCCGTCACCACCAGCCGCGTCGCCTGCTCCGGCACGTTCTCCGCCCGGTGCCCCTGGAAAACCCGCGCGCCCTTGAGCGCCAGCTCCTCCGTCGCCTCGCTCCTCCCGAGATCGCTCCCCGACACCTCGATCCCGCGCGCGAGCAGGATCCGCGCCGCGCCGCTCATCCCGACGCCGCCGATCCCCACGAAATGGAACCACGCCATCGATCGCCCCCTCAGCGATTGCACCGTGGGCGCCGGAACTCGCGGCAGGAGCGAGCAGCGGTTCCACTCGATCCGGATTCGTCCGCAGGGACGGCGCTTCATGGCACTCCTCTTTATCGGCGTCAAGTGCGGGGGAAGGACAGGGCGAAAGGGCGAGAGGGCGGAAGGACAGGGCGGAAGGGCGGAAGGGCGGAAGGGCGGGAGGAACGGCCTCTGTCCGACGCCCTCCCGCAAGTTCGCGCTGTCGCCCTTCCCTTCCACCCTTCCGCCCTCTCGCCCTGCACTTCCGCCCTCTCGCCCTGCACTTCCGCCCTTCCGCCCTCTCGCCCTTCCTTTCACACGCCCTGCAACACGCCCTCCAGCTTTCGCATGACCACCCGCGCCGCAACGCCGTTCCCCAGCTCGCACCCGGCGGAGCCCATGCGGGCGAGAGCCGCGCGGTCGCGGATGAGGTGCTCGAGTTTCTCGAAGGCCATGCCGCCGAGGACGGGCTCGGGGAGATGCCAGGCGGCGCCGGCCTTCTCGGCAGCTTTGGCGTTGGCCTCCTGGTGGCCGTGGGCGCTGGTGGGAAGCGGCACGAGCACGAGGGGGACGCCCAGGGCGGTGGCTTCGGCAATGGTGGTCCCGCCGGCGCGGCAGACGACGAGGTCGGCGGCGCCGTAGAAGAGGTCCATTTTGTCGCAGAAGGGGGTGACCCAGGAGGGGACGCGGTTGAAGCGGTAGGCGCCGTCGACGCGGGCCCAGTCGGCGGAGCCGGTGGCGTGGAGGACGTTCCAGCCGCGCATACGGTCGGCGTGGGCGCGGAAGAACTCGTTGATGGCGTGGGCGCCGAGGGAGCCGCCGAGTATGCCGAGCGTGGGGCGCGCGGGGTCGAGGCTGAGGCGGGCGCGCGCCGTGGTGTCGCGCTGGAGGGAGCGGATGGGGTTGCCGGTGAAGACGCCGCCGGGAATGTGTGGGACGGCCTCGCGCCACTGGCAGCAGACGAGGTGCGCGAAGCGGGCGAGGAACTGGTTGGCGGTCCCGACGCGCGCGTTCTGCTCGAGGAGGACGATCGGGATGCCAAGGGCCTTGGCGGCGAGGACGGTGGGGACGGAGCCGTAGCCTCCGACGCCGACTACGAGGTCGGGGCCGAACGCCTTGACCTCCGCGTACGCCTGCCGGAACGCGGCCCAGGATTCGGGGACAAATCCGTTGAGCAGGCCGCTGAACCCGACCCAGCGCGGGGCCGTCATCGGCTGGAAGGCGAACTTCGTGCGCGAGAGGATGTTCTGGTCGATCGGCCGCTTCGTACAGAAGAAGGACATCCGCGAGGTCGGCCAGTGGCGGCGGACTTCCTCGGCCAGGGCGATGGCCGGGAAGAGGTGGCCGCCGGTGCCGCCGCCCGCGAACGCGATGGCGGGCGCGCCTTTCGAGTACGACTCGGGCTGGCCGCGGAAGAGCTGGAGGAGCATGGAGATCATGCGGTTGCTCCGCTTGAAGGAAGGGCAGGGGTCAGGGCTCGGGGCTCAGGGCTCTCCGGTGAAGCGGGGATCGGCTGGGGTGCGGGCTCCGCGCCGACGGAGACGACGAAGCCCATGGCGGCGAGGGTGAAGAAGAGGCCGGAGCCGCCGAAGGACAGGAACGGGAGCGAGATGCCCTTAGTCGGCATCGAGGCCGTGACGACGGCGATGTTCATCGCGGCCTGGAGGCCGACGGTTGCGAGCATGCCGGCGGCGGCGAGGGCGCCGAACGGGCTCGGGCAGCGGCGTGCGATGGCGCGGCCGTGCCAGAGCAGGAAGAGGAAGAGGGCGAGAACGCCGGCGGTGCCGACGAAACCGAGTTCTTCGCCGAGGATGGAGAAGATGAAGTCCGTGTGTTTTTCGGGGAGGAAGAAGAGTTTCTGCTTGGAGAGGCCGATGCCGACGCCGTGCTGGCCGCCGGCGCCGAGGCCGAGGAGGGCCTGCTTGATCTGGTAGCCGCGGCCGAGAGGATCGGCGTCGGGGTCGAGGAAGACGAAGATGCGGTCCTGGGCGTGCTGGAACTTCTTGTAGGCGGCGAGGGCGGCGAGAGGCAGGACGACGAGGACGGACGGCAGGGCGTGGGCGAGCCGGATGCCGCCGAGCAGCGCGACGAGGCCGCCCGCGGTCGCGAGGAGCGCGGCGGTGCCGAGATCAGGTTCGATGGCCGTGACGCCGGCGGCCAGGGCGATCACGCCGGCGGCGGGCACGAGGCCTCCGCGGAATGTCCGCGCCCGTTCGGGATCGCGCGAGAGCAGCCACGCGAGAAACACCGGCAGCGCGATCTTCATCAACTCGCTCGGCTGGAACGAGAGCTCCCCCGCGCGGAACCAGCGCCGCGCGCCGTTGACCTCGACGCCGACACCCGGCACCAGCACCAGCAGGAGCAGCGCCATCGCCCCGCCGAACAGCCACGGCGCCGCGGATTCCCACTTCCGCCAGTCCACCACGCTCGTCGCGGCGAACGCACAGAGCCCGAGCCCGAGCCAGAACAGGTGCTTGACGAGCGTGTTGTCGCCGTCGCCGTTCAGGCGCTCGCCCGTCGCGACGCTCGCGCTGTAGATCATCACCGTGCCCAGCGCGGCGAGCGCGAGGACGGCGAAGACGACGGCGCCGCGATGGCCGCTCATGCGCCGCTACCCCGCCTTCATCACGGCCAGCCCCGCGAGCGCGGAGATCGCGCCCATGATCCAGAAGCGGGCGGTGATCTTGGGTTCGGGGAGGCCTTCGAACTGGAAGTGGTGGTGGATGGGGGCGATCTTGAAGACACGGGTACCGCGGGTCTTGAAGGAGACGACCTGGATGATGACGGAGAGCGTTTCCACGACGAAGACGGCGCCGATCACGAGAAGCACCAGTTCCTGCTTCGAGACGAGGGCCATGGTGGCGAGCGCGCCGCCGAGCGGGAGCGAGCCGGTGTTGCCCATGAAGACCTGGGCGGGGTGGCAGTTGAACCACATGAAGCCGAGGGTCGCGCCCGTGAGGGCGGCGCCGGCGACCGCGAGTTCGCCCGCGCCGCGCACGTAGGGGATGCCGACGTGGGCGGCAAAGTCAGGGCGGCCGGCGACGTAGAGGATGATGGTGTAGGCGAGGCAGGCGGCGACGAAGCAGCCGCTGGCGAGGCCGTCGAGGCCGTCGGTGAGATTGACGGCGTTGGAGGTCGCTGCCATGACGAGCATGGCGAAGGCGGGATAGAGGGCGCCGAGTTCGATGCTCGCGTGGGCGAAGGGGATGGCGAGCGTGGTGGGGTGGCCGGTTTTCCAGAGGAGGAGCCCGAGGCCGAGACCGGCGGCGCACTGGAAGGCGAGCTTGGGCTTGCCGGCCATGCCGTGTTTTTTCGGATGGTGGAGCTTGATCCAGTCGTCGGCGTAACCGACGGCCCAGAGCACGGTGACGGTGCCGAGCGTGGCGAGGACGTAGAGGTTCGCGAGACTGCTCAGGGCCGCGGTCGCGGCGAGCGCGGCGGCGACCATGAACAGGCCGCCCATGGTGGGCGTGTCCTTCTTGGTGGAGTGGATTTCGGTGAGTCGTTTGGAGTCTTTCTTCGTGATGTCTTCGCGGATGCGGCGCGACTGGAGCCAGCGGATGACGCGCGGGCCGGCGAGGAGGCAGAGGGCGAACGCGACGAACGCGGCTGCCCCGGCGCGAAGGGTGGTGAATTCGGCGCCCACTGGGTTGATCCCTCTCCTGTTGGCTTGTCGGTTCCGGGCCGGTTCCTGGTCCGCCACGGCGGGGGCGGAGTTTCCCGGTCCCCGCGAGGCGGATAAATTATAACTTATAAATTGTAAACTACGACGGCGAAAATGTCACGCAGTCCGCGCGATGCGCTTCGCTCCACGACGCACGTACTTCCGCTCGCCCTTCTTCGCCTCGTCGTCCCGGTCGCACATCTGGAAGAGCAGCCCGAGAACGGAATCCTCCTTCGCCGTCCGCTCGCCCTGCCCGAGAATCACCCGCGCCAGCCGAACCACCGCTTCACGATCGTCGATGCGCTGCATGTTGACCGACCCCCTCTGTTCCCCACTCTCCGCCCCACCCGGCCAGGACCCGCGGCCCCGGTGCCGGCAACCCCGCTACGCCTCCATCAGCTCCTGGACGTGCCGCCGCCGCGTCTCCGTCGCGGGAGGCATCACGCCCATCAGCCTGTCGAATTCCTCCTCCGCCGCCCTCGCCGCCGCCTCCAGCCACCGCAAAACCGCGTCCGGATCGTTCATGTCCGGCGGACTCGCGGCCGCCTTGCGCGCATGCTTCGACGCGATCACGCGCAGCAGCTTCTCGACAGCCTCCTCTTCCGAAATCTCCACTCCACGCATGGGTCCCCTCTCCTGCTGGTTTCGTTTTCCGCCGGGCTCTCCTCCCGGCGCGTTTTTCTCAGGCGACCGGCACCGGCTGGAACGCCGCCAGGATGCGCTCCATCCGCATCCCGCGACTTCCCTTCAGAAACACCAGATCCCCCTCCCTCAACACCTCCCGCAGCTCCCGGCCCGCCTCCTCCGAATCCGCGAACGCGTGGACTTCCATCGATCCGCGCAGGGCCTTGGCCTTGCGGGTCGCGCGGGCGGCCTCGGGGCCGACGCCGACGAAGACGTCGACGGCGGGCATGCGTGCGATGCGGTCGGCGACCTTCTCGTGAAGGCGCCAGGAGTCGGCGCCGAGCTCGAGCATGTCGCCCAGGACGAACACGCGGCGCCGGGCCTCCCACAGCTCGAGCTCGTCGAGCGCGAGCGTCACGGCGCGCGGGTTGGCGTTGTAGGCGTCGTTGATGAACGTGATGCCCTCGATCTGCGAGCGCTCCATGCGCATCGGCGGCAGGCTGAACGTCCGGAGCCGCTCGGAAATCTGGACCATGTCGAGCCCCATCGTGAGCCCGACGGCCGCCGCGGCCAGCGCGTTGTACGCCATCCACCGGCCGCAGATCGGGACCTCGAAGGCGACCCGGTCGTTGACGAGGAACCGGATCCCCGTCGGCCCGCCCTCGATGGCGCTTCCCTTGACGTCCGCCCCGCGGAAGAAACCGAAGGTCGTGACGCGCGCCGCGGTGGCGCGGGTCATCCGGCGCGTGTGCTCGTTGTCGAGGTTCAGGATCGCAGTGCCGCCCGGGTTGACCTTCTCGACGAGCGCCTGCTTCTCGCGGGCGATCGCCTCGATCGTGCCGAAACCGCCGAGGTGCGTCTCGCTCACGGTCGTGACGACCGAGACGTTCGGATTGGCGATCCCCGCGAGATACGCGATCTCGCCCGGCATCGAAGTTCCGCACTCGACCACCACGACGTCCGTGTCCTTTTCGATCCCGAGCAGCGTGATCGGCAGCCCGAGGTGGTTGTTGTACGACTTCTCGCTCGACAGCACGTGCCGGTCGGGCGCGAGGACGTGCGCCACCATGTCCTTCGTCGTGGTCTTGCCGTTCGACCCAGTGATCGCGATCACCGGCACCCCCGCCTTCGCGCGGATCCGGCGCGCGAGGTCCCCGAGCGCGGCGACCGTGTCGCGCACGCGGAAGACCTGGCCTTTCCGGGGAAGGGCGATCTCGCGGTCGACGACCGCTGCTGCGGCGCCCTTCCTGAGCGCCTCCTCGACGAACGCGTGGCCGTCCTGGTTCTTGCCGCGGATGGCGAAGAACAGGTCGCCCTTGCGGACTTTGCGCGAATCGGTGGCGACGCCGTGGGCCTCGCCCGCGCCGGTGCCCTGCACGAAGTCCCCGTTCAGGACGCTTCGCAGTTCCGCCAGGTCGACCGGAATCATGGAATTCTCCTTCAGGCGAGTGCCGGGAGGCGCCGGCCGAGGAATTCGGCGGCGACGGCCCGGTCGTCGAACGGTCTGGTGACGTCGCGGAAGATCTGGCAGGTCTCGTGGCCTTTGCCGGCGATGAGGACGGTGTCGCCGGGGCGGGCTTCCCGAATGGCCTTGCGGATGGCTTCGCGGCGGTCGAGTTCGACGATTCGGGAGGCGGACTCGGGCATGCCGGCGAGGATGTCGTCGACGATTCTCGCCGGATCTTCGGAGCGGGGGTTGTCGCTCGTGACGACCGCCAGGTCGGCGTATTTCGCGGTCGCCTTCGCCATCATCGGGCGTTTCCCGCGGTCGCGGTCGCCTCCGCAGCCGAAGACCGTGATGAGGCGGCCGGGTGTGAGCGGGCGGAGGGCGGTCAGGACGTTGACGAGGGCGTCGTCGGTGTGGGCGTAGTCGACGAGGACGGCGAAGGGCTGGCCGCAGCGCACGGGTTCGAGGCGGCCCCGGACGGAGTGGACGGCCGCGGCGCCGTCGCGCAGGGCGTCGGTCGGGACGCCCATGCCCTCGAGGCACGCCATGGCGCCCAGGATGTTCTGGACGTTGTGGCGGCCGAGGAGGGGCGTGAAGACGGGGCCTTCGAAGCGGCGGCCGCGGGTGAAGAAGCGGGTGCCGTCGAGCGTGGTGGAGTGGACTTCGGCGCGCATGTCCGCGCCGGGGTCGAGGCCGAATGTGGCGGCGGGGACGGAGGAGACGGATTTCATGAACTCGCCGTACGGGTCGTCGGCGTTGACCGCCGCCGCCGCGCCGGGGCGCAGGCCGCGGAACAGGAGCGCCTTCGCGTCACGGTAGGCCTCCATGGTCCCGTGGTAGTCGAGGTGGTCGCGGGTGAGGTTCGTGAAGATGGCGCCGCTCCAGGCGATGCCCGCGATGCGTCCCTGGTGAAGGGCATGCGACGACACTTCCATGACGCAGTGCGTGAGCCCGATCCGGACCATCTCCGCGAACATCTCCTGCAGCTCGACCGGTCCGGGAGTGGTGTTGTCGGCGGGGATGTCGCGCCGGCCGAACTGGTAGCTGATGGTGCCGAGGAGCCCGCAGCGCGCGCCCGCGGCGTTGAGCATCGCGCGGACGAGGTGCGTCGTGGTCGTCTTGCCGTTCGTGCCCGTGACGGCCACGATCGAAAGCCGGTCCGCCGGGCGCCCGTGGAAGATCGCCGCGATTTCCGAAGCGGCCGTCCGGGCGTCGGCGACCACGGCCTGCGGCACGTTGACCGGGATCTCCAGCTTCCGCGCCCCGACGAGCGCGACCGCGCCCGCCTCGACCGCTGAGAGCGCGTACTTCATTCCGTCGTCCTTCACGCCCGGGATCGCCACGAAAACGAACCCCGGGCGCACCTTCCGCGAGTCCGTCGCCACGCCGGCGACCTCCGCATCGCGGAATCCCGTCCAGGAGGCGCCCCTGAGCGCCTTCCGAAGCGCTGCCAGTTTCACGGTATGACCCCTCTCCGATGCCCGCCCTTCCGCCCTCTCGCCCTTCCGCCCTGCCCTAATCGTCCAGCAGGTCCTCGATCGCCTCCGCCAGCACCGCCACGAACTCCTCGAGTAACGTCATCTCCCGACTCCTCTTTTCGCGAATCCCGCGCGCGCCTTCTTCACGCCCTCGGGATCGGGTTTCACTTCCAGGAGCGCCAGCCCTTCCTTCAGGATCTCCGCGACCGCCGGCGCCGCCACGGTTCCCCCGTAGTACGCGCCCTGCGGCTCCTTCACGAGCACGAGCACGAGCAGTTTCGGGCTGCCGGCGGGCGCGAAACCCACGAAGCTCGACGCGTACTTCCCCGCCGCGTACTTCCCGTCCGCGCCGAGGAGCTTGGTCGTCCCCGTCTTGCCCGCCACCAGCCAGCCGTCGAGCTTCGCGTTCTTGCCGGTTCCGCGCTCCACGACCTGAATCATCATCGTCACAAGGTCGCGGCAGGTCTTAGCCGATAGCATCCTTTTTCCCGCGGATTCCGAAGAAATCCCGGTTTCCGTGCCGTCCGCCTTCACGGCCGCGCGCACCAGGTGCGGCCTCACCAGCGTGCCGCCGTTCGCGATGGCGCAGTAGGCGGCGGCGAGCTGGAGGGGCGTGGCGCCGACGGCGTAGCCGAAGGACACGGAGACGACGGTTTGCGGGGCCCAGGGTGTTTCGCGGGGCATCGTGCCGGGCGATTCGCCGGGGATGCCCGATCCGGTGGACCGGCCGAAGCCGAAGCCGCGGATCCACGCCTCGAGATCCCGCGGGCCCATCCGAACGACCATTTTCGCCATCCCGATGTTCGAGGATTTGACGAGCACGTCCTCGACCGAGAGGCCGCCGTAGCCATGCACGTCCGTGATGGAGCGCCCGCGGTAGTTCCAGGATCCGCCCGCGCAGTCGATCATCTCGGCCGGCTTCACCAGCCCCTTCTCAAGAAGCCCCGCCATCACCACGCCCTTGTACGTCGACCCGGGCTCCCAGAAGTCCGTCGCCGCCCTGCACCGCCGCGCCTCGGGCCTGGCCGAGGCCGGCGCGTTCGGGTCGTACCCAGGGAGCCCCGCGAGCGCGAGGATCTCCCCGGTCGCGGGATCCATCACCACCGCGACCGCGCTCTCCGGCGAGTGTTTCTCCACGACCTTCGCGAGCGCCGCCTCCGCCACCCGCTGGACCCGCGCGTCCACGGTCAACACCAGGTCGTACCCCGGCTCCGGCGGGCGCTCCACCCTGCGGAACGACGCAATCAGGTCGCGCCGCGCGTCGCGCAACACCCACTCCGACCCCGCCCTCCCCGCCATCACCCCGTTGAACTCGCGCTCGATCCCCTCCAGCCCCACCCCGTCGATGTCCACGTACCCCAGGACCTGCCCCAGCGCCGGCCCGCGCGGATACTCGCGCCGCGTGTCGTCCGTGAATCCCACGCCCAGGATCCCCAGGCGCCGCACCCTCCGCTCCTCCTCGTCCGTGCAGCGACGCTTCACCCAGACGAATCTCCTCCCCCGGACGAGCTTCTCGAGAAGTGACCCCCGGTCGAGCCCGAGCGCCTCCGCGAGACGCCGCGCGGCGTCCGCGCGGTCGTCCATGAACGCGGGATCCGCGAAGCAGGAGGGCACGTACTTTGAAATCGCCAGCGTTTCGCCGCGGACGTCGAGAATCTCGCCCCGCAGCGGCGCGACCTCCTCCTTCGACCAGGCCTGCGCCGCCTGCTCGCGCGCCGCCTCGTCGTGACCCCTCACCTGGATCGCCCACAGGCGCACCCCGAGCGCGGCAAAGAGGATCGCGAAAAACGCGAATCCCGCGTCGAATTTCCACCCCGCCGGACGCATGCCCCGCTCCTTACGGCCGGCCGGACCTCCGCCCGTCCGCCAGCCCCGCCGCCGCCTCCGCCTGCTGCGGCGCCGCCTGCCCCGGCCTCAGGACCCGCCACTCGTTCGGAACCGCCAGGTCCACCCCCAGCGCCGACGCCCGCTCCAGCACCCGGTCGGGCGCACGACACCGGCTCACCTCCGCCTCCAGCCGCCTCCGCCCGCGCTCCAGCTCCGCCAGCCGCTCCTCGCGCTCGCGGATCCGGTAGCCCAGCCGAAGCGTCTCCGCCTGCTGCCAGACCGTGAGGAGTCCGACGAGGAGGAAGAGGGTCACGAGCAGGACCGGTCTCTGCGTCTTCACCGCTTCTCCGATCAGGTATCCCGGCGCACCACGCGCAGCTTCGCGCTTCGGCTCCGCGGGTTCCGGAGCTGCTCGTCGCGCGAGGGCGCTGTGACATGTTTCGTCAGAAGCGTCCATCCGGCTTGACGGTGCAGATCTTTGAAGCGCCCTTTCACGAGGCGGTCCTCGAGGGAGTGGAAGGAGATGACGGCCAGGCGTCCGCCGGGACCGAGGAGTCCGGGGAGCGTTTGAAGCGCCCTCTCCAGCCGCTCCAGCTCGCGGTTCACCGCGATCCTGAGCGCCTGGAACGTCCGCGTCGCCGGGTGGGCCCGGCCCCTTCGCCCGCCGGCCGCTCTCGCCACGACCTCCGCCAGTCGTGCCGTGTCCTCGAACGGCTTCATGCCCCGTTCGCGGACGATGGCTTCCGCCACGCGCCTCGCCCGCGGTTCCTCACCGAACTCCGTCAGGATCTTCTCGAGTTCGTCGACGCCGGCCCTGTTCACGAGGCCCGCCGCCGATTCGCCCGAGTCCGGTCCCATCCGCATGTCCAGCGGCCCGGGGCGCGAGAAGGAGAACCCGCGCCCCGGGTCGTCGAGCTGGAGGCTCGAGACGCCCAGGTCGAGGAGAATGCCGTCGGCCTGAGCGCCACCCCAATGGCGCCGGACGACTTCCTCAGCCTGCTCGTACGGGCCCAGCTCGATACGCGCGTTCGCGAACGCTTCGAGACGCGCGCGCGCTTTTTCCACGGCCACCGGATCGCGGTCCAGCCCGATCAGGCGTCCGCCCGGTCCGATCCGTTCGAGGATGGCCCGGGCGTGCCCCCCCGCACCCGCCGTCCCGTCGACCCAGCTTTCGCCGGGCTTCGGGTCGGCCAGCGCGAGGAACTCCGCGACCAGGACGGGCTCGTGGTCCCCCACTACAGCAGGGCAGCGACCCGGCTCAGGAGCGGGAATCGCAGGGGCTTCTTCTTCTCCCCCAGCGACGCCACGAGCTCGTAGACTTCGTCGCCGAAGCCGACGCTCGCGAACGCCGGGCTCATGGCCTTGACGCGCTCGATCCGCCGGACGACCTCTTCGATCGCCGACCGCGCGTCTCTCAGAATCTGCAGGTCGAGTTGACCCGCACGCTTGGCTTCCAGCAGGTCCTTCACGATGTCGAACGCGTCGCGCTCAGCCATGATTCTCCTGCCCCCTTGTTCCCCGTCGCCGATGAAGAATGAATCTATTGCGAACGCCTGAAGAGGCTGTCGCGCATGCCTCCGGGCGTTTCCAACGCTTTCTTTTTGAAGTCGTCCCAGCGGCCCTGGGTCCAGACCTGGAGGTGGTCGCCGCGGCCGAGGACGATGACGTCCCGCTCGATGCCGGTGTAGCCCTTGAGATCGGGCGTCAGCGTGACGCGTCCCTGGTCGTCGAGTTCGAGTTCTTCGGTCATCCCCTCGATGAGGGTGATGGTGTCGGTGAGGTTGCGGTCTGACTCCGCGCGTTTCTCGAGCGCGTCCATGCGGATCTTGTAGACTTCGGGATTGCAGATCATGAGGACGAAGAAGTTATCCTGGGGGTGGAGGCCGACCTTGACGGTGGCGCCGAGGATGTCGCGGAACTTAGAAGGGATGACGACGCGGTTTTTGGAATCGACGACCTGGCTCTGGTTGCCGCTCAGTCGGCTCTGTGAATCAGCCATGGTCCCGTCCCTCGGTCTTCCGCCACCCGTTGGGGTCTAGTGGGACAACTCCCCACTTCTCCCCGCACGCTGGGTTTAATACACCTTCCTGATCGGCGCGTCAAGTAACGAACTTTATGTGGAGGAAGAGGTTACGGGGTTTTCACAGGCCGAAGGAGGACGGCTCTATCTAGTGGGTTATCAAAATGAAACAGGTACAACTAATGGTGTTTTTCGGCAGACGTTCTGTTTACACCTTGTGGCCAAGAAGTCGTCAAGATCGCCCCAAAATCCGCGTATTCTGTTTTTATGCAATACATAACCAATTTAGCATCAATGACTTAAGACTTGTCCGGAGCCCGTCAGAAAAATAATTCAATATTTCTGTTCTCCACAGACCCGAGGGAATGTCGAAAACACCCCCAATTCCCCAACTTCACCAACTGTCCCCACCATTCAATAACGAGAGGAGGCGGGCTACACCCCCGCCTCCCCTCCCGCCCAAACACCCCGCCCTAACGCTTCAGCTCGAATGAGTAGGGCCTTCCCGTCCCGTCTGATCCCGCACTCCACAACGCCAGCCCGTCCTTCGCAACCCTCAATTCGAACGGCTTCCCACTAAAAGGATCCAGCGGCAGGTCCATCCCCGCCAGCGTCGCCGAGTCCTGTCCCTTCTCCAGCCGATGCCGCGCCAGCGCGACGACGCCCAGCAGCCCGGCCCGCTCCACCTCCAACTCCGCCCGCGCCCGTCCCACCCCCGTCGTCGCCGGCATCAACAACTGGATCAGTACGTTCTTCCCCGCGCCCTCCTCGCCGATCTTCGTCAGCTCCGGAATCCCCTCCCACCCCGGCATGCGCATCGCCGCCTCGACACGGTCGAGCATCGCGTCGTATTCCCGAAGCGCCCTCTCGAAGTACTCGCGCACCTTGCCGGCGTCCTTCACGTCGGCGACCGGAACGCCCGCCTGCTCCGCCAGGTCTTCGACCGAGAGTCCGCCTCCACCGTCCGTCCCGATGATCGAGACGAACTTGCGAATCCCGTCCACCGGATCCTTCTCCGCCAGAATCGATCTCACCACGTCCCCCGCGCACCGCCGCTCCCCCTCGAGCGCCACGCCCCAGTCCCAGCCGTACGCCGGAATCGCTCCGACTTCCTCCGCGATTTTCGCCAGCTCAGGCCCCTCCAGCGCCGCCGCGTGCCGCGTGAGCGCCCGGAACCCCGACGTCGCCAGCACCTTCGCAATCAGATGGGAAATCAGCACCTGGTCCTGCGACAGGTGCGCCCCGAACCGCACCCCCGCCAGCCACGCTTCCACAGCCTCCGCCTTCCGCCCCCCCGCGAACAGCCTCTCCCCGTCCGCCGCGTTGAGCCGGGCGAGCGACCGCGCCTTCGCCAGGTGCGGGAGCAGAAGCGAGAAACCGTCTTCCATGTTGAGTCCGAAATCGCACTCGGCGAGCCTGGAGGCCCGGCGCATTTCCGCCAGCGCGTCCGCGTTCGCGGACAGGTCGTCGGCGAGCGAAGGGTCCCACGGCGCCTGCCCCTCCGCGACCGCCCTCAGCGCGTCGAGGCGCGCCGCATCGTCGGGCTCCTTCATCACGGCGAACGCCCGCCAGTACCCGAGCGCGGCGTTCGTCGGCCGGCGCACCGCAGCCGGTTCCTCCGCCGCCGCGGCGCACGCCACGAGCCCCAGCACGATCAGTGTCCGTTTCATGGATTCCCCTCTCTTCGACAGGTTCGTGTCTTCGGTTACCGGACGCGCATGCCCTCGCCGCCGACGGGCCGCAGGAGTCGCGGCGAGGCGGCGTCGAGCGCGGCGACCAGCGCGGCTTCGTCTCCGGCGACGCGCCGGAGGGACGCCAGCGAGACTTCACGTTTCGCCCGGGGAAGGGCCGCCTGGGACGGCTCCTCGAGCTTCGGCCGGGGAACCGTCTTCAGCAGCCCATTGGCCACGACCGCGACCGCCACGACGGCCGCGGCCGCGGCCATCGCCCCGAACATCCACGCGGGCTTCCGAAACCGTCCCTCCGGCAACGCCCCCGGAGCGACCGGCCGGAATCCCTTCAGCCTCTTCTCGAATTCTCTCAGGTCGTCCATCACTCCACCTCCGTTCTTGCCAGCCGCGCGCGCAGCTTCTCCAGCCCATAACGCCAGCGGGAGGCCGCCGTGTTCGGCGCCACCCCGACCAGTTCCGCGACTTCCTCGAACGTCAGGTCTCCCCACGTTCTGAGCACCACCACCTCCCTCTGCTCCGCGGGAAGCTCCGCGAGCGCCTCCTCGAGCCGCTCCCGCTCCCCTTCTTCCGCTTCCGGCGGCGCCACGAACATCGGCTCGGCGTCCGCCAGCGCCACGACCCGGTCCCTTCCCCGGAGGAACGTCACCGATTCGTTGCGCACGGCGCGGAACAGGTAGGGGCGTGGGCATTCGGGGAGGGGCACGCGTCCGGCGAGGAGCCGCAGGAAGACCTGCTGGACGGCGTCTTCGGCGGATGACGCGTCGCCCGCCAGCGCGCGGGCGTACAGGAGGAGCGCCGGCCCGTGCTCCTCGTACATCCGCCGGATGAGCCCGCGTTCCATGTCCCCGGTCTCCATGCGGTTCCGACCCTACCACGTAGAAGGGGGGGGCATTTGTCTGGGAATTCCGGAATTCCCGCTATTTTGCCGGGGAGACGAGCCCCATTTTCGGATCCACCCGGACGCGGACGTTTTCGGGCGTCCGCAGGAGCACGAAATCGCCCCAGGCCTCGCGGCCCGTGTCGAGCAGGGAACTGGAGTCGCGCGGGCCGCCGGAAGCCGTGATGACATACGACTCCCAGTACGTCTCCGAGGCGTAGGTGGATTCCTCCCGATACGGGGCCACGTGATCCGCCGCCACGATCACGCCCACCCTGTAGGTCCCGTCCTTCATGACGACGGTTCCCTTTCGACGCGGGTTCAGGCGCACGAAGAAGCGTTCGGGGCCCTCGTAGAGCACCAGGATGTGGTACTCCGTCATGTTGGAAACCGAGACACCGGAGATTCCTTCCAGTCCCGACGGCTGGTGAATCTCGCCCGTCGCAGGCTGCTTCGGCTGGTTCCGCACCGCGTCGAGGCCCTTCACGAGGACTTCCTCGCGCGCCGCCCTGCCCTCGGGTTCGCCGGGGAAGCACTGGTCGACGAGGCTGAGAATGAAGAGGAGTTTGATGGGTGACTCCGTCCGCAAGCCTTCCGCGGCAGCGGCGAGGGAGGAGCGGAAATCCGCGCGGAACGGGTCGCCGGTCGCGGGGAGGCCGACCTCGGAAACGTAGAAGCCTGCGAGGTCGAAGATGCGGCCCATGTCGCGGGTTTCGAGCGCGCGTTTGAGGGACGCCTGAAGGCTCTCCACGCAGCGGCGGGCGGGCCCGGGGGCTTCGGCGGAACCCCGGCGCAGGACGCCGCGCATTCGTTCCACGGCGGCGGCGACGTTGCCCTGCTCGAGCAGCTGGACGCCCCAGGCCGCGTAGAGCTCGGGAAGGGCCTCGAACGCGGTCCGCAGGCGCGCGTGCGTGGGGACGAACTCGCCGGCCCGGATCATCTGCGTCAGTTCCGCGCGCCGCGCCGCTTCGTCGCGGCCCGCGGTCTTTTCGCGGATCGCGTCCTGCACGGCGATCGGGACTTCGGGCCAGGGGTCGAAGGCGGGATTCTGGAGTTGCGCCTCCCAGAGGTGCGCCACGTCCGGCCCGAGCGCGCGCTTGAACGACTCCTCGGCGCGCGCGTACTCGCCCTTCTTCAGCCGCGCAACCCCCTCCTCGATCCGCGCGTCCAGCACGCCCTCGCGCGCCTCGAGCCGCCGCGCGGGATCGGCGCTTCCGGAAGCAGCCCGGTAGAACTCATCGATGCGTTCCCGCGGCGCCGTGCGCAGGCGGCCGGCCCGCATCTCCGCCGCGACGTCGAGTGCGCAGCGCTCGTAGAGGCCCACGAAGTCCGGGTGCTTCTCCCACACCCGCTCCTGCTCGATCTTCTCGCGGGCGACGTTCATCCAGGTCAGCGCCGCGGCGGGACGCTTCGACGCCGCGAGCTCCCGCGCGCGGGCCATCAGCGATTCCGCCCTCCCTTCGCGCCGCAGGATGTCGTGGACCGGCGTGGAGCCCGAGGGATCGGCAATCACGCCGGCGGCTTCCTCGAGGTACATCGCCGCCGCCGCGGCCTCGCCCGCCCGCACGGCGCCGTCGCGCCGCCGGAGCAGGTAGTCACGGTACGCGTCCAGATACTGCCACCCGCTGGCCGGCGGCTCGCCGGCCAGGATCGCCGCGAACAGCCGTTCCGCCGTGCGCCAGTCCCCGTCCTCGGACGCCTTCCTCGCCCAGCGCAGACGGTCGTCCCGCCACGCCACCCGCACCCAGCCCGCCTCCTGCGTTCCCGGAAAATCCGCGTCGAGCTCAAGGAAGATCTTCTCGGCCTCCGCGTACTTCCAGTCCCGCACCTTCTTCGCGTAGAGCGCGTTCAGGATCTCCGGGTACAGCTTCCGCGCCGCCTCCCGCTCCGCCGCATCCCCGCTGCCCAGGAGCGGACGGCACCTCTCGGCCGCCTTCGCGGGATCGCCGTGCCTCAGGCGCCGGATCTCTTCGAGGCCGCCGGGAAGCGGGGGGGCCGGTGCACCGCCGCCCTCCGTGGCGTCGGGCCTGTCGCGCCCGGTTGAAGAACTTCGCAGGCTGGCGGCGATCCAGATCGCCAGGATCGCCACGAGAACGGCGGGAACGACGAGGAGGCGGCCGTACCGCGGAGTCATGCGCGGCTACCGCCGGCCGGGTTTGCGCCGGGCCTTCGTCGATGTTTTCTTTTTTGCAGCACGGCCCTTCTTCCTCCCGCCGCGCGCCGCCGCCCCCTTCGCCGACGACCGCCCCTTCCGCCCCCCTCCCTTGCGTGCCTTCGCCGCGGGCTTCGCCGCCGCCGGGGACGCCACGATCGGCGCCAGCACCACCCCCGCCGCCCGCCGCTCCGCCTCCGCTTCCTCGAACGTCTTCGTCGCGGCCCGGCGATGAAGCTCCGTCTGAAGCTCCTTCCACGGCTCGTAAGGCATCCCCGCGCCCGTCTTCAGGAAGGATTCGAGCGAATCGATCGCCCAGTGCCACCCCTCGAGCTGCGCCGCCCGGTCCGCCTCCCTCGCCAGCCCCGTCTGCGAAATCCGTACGTGCGTTGACCCGGCAACCGGCTCGTCCAGCTGAATCTCGACGCGTGTCCCCGGACAGGACTCGGGATTCTCCCACGTCATCACCAGCTTCCGCCCCTCGACCACCTCGAGGAACTCGCCGCAATCGCCGTCGGCGTTGCTGTACCGCCCGCCCACGCGCAGGTCCACCTCCGCGCGCGTCGTGAACCAGACCCCCAGAATCTCCGGCCGCGTCAGAGCCGCCCAGACGATGTCCACCGGAGTCTCGAACGTGCGCTCGACGGCGGCGGTCAGGCCGCCCGCAAGAGCAGGCCTCTCGGGGGAAGCGCTCATCGGAATCTCGGATCCGTCCGCGCTCTCACGCCCCTTCGCCGCTCGGCTTCAGGAACTTCGTCAGCGTGATCGCGTTGCCGACGTCGTTGTATTCGATCCGGTCGCAGCACTTCAGCATCAGCATGATCCCCAGCCCGCCCAGCTTCCCTTCCTTGTGCCGCTCGCGCGCCGCGCCCAGCGCGTCGCCCGCCTTCCCCTTCTTCACGTACTTCTCGTGGTCAAACCCCTGCCCCTGATCCTTGATCATGCACGTGATCTTCTCGCGGTCCAGCAGGTACAGGATCTCGATCTTCTTGTCGCGGCGGTACTTGTTGCCGTGCTGCGCCGCGTTGCCGATCGCCTCGCGGAACGCCGCCGCCACCGCCACCTGCCCCTCCTCCGACAGCCCGCTCGCCTCGAACAGCGTGTGCCCGAACTCGTTCGCGCGCTCGATCGCGCTGTCCTCGGTGGGGAACTGGAAGAGCACCTGCTGCTCGAAGATGACTTCTTCTTCCGACGAGCGCACCAGCTCGTCGTCGCAGATGTTGAACAGCTTCTTGACCTCGAACGGCTGCACGACGTGGGCGTCGCCGCAGATCATGAACTGCTTCGGCGAGTCGAGGTTCGAATTCGCGGGGAACGCGACGATGAGCGGCACGTGCGCGGTCATCCGGCTCGCCTTCACCGACTCGGCCAGCTTCTGGAAATCCTTCACGCCGGAGTCGAGGATCGCCATGTAGACGCCGCCCTCGGCCAGCATCTTCTCGCCTTCCGCGACGCTCGTCGCGATCACGGTCTTCCACCCGGCCTTGTTGAAATAGTAGATGATGCAGTCGACGAAGAAATCCTTCTCGGGCACGACCGCGAGGACCGTCGCCGTCCGCTGCGTCTGAACCGCCTTCGCGAACGACTCCGAAACCATCACCTGCGGCGTCCGCCCCGCGAACACTGGTCCCGGATCGAACGCGAAAAACCGCTTCGATCCCGACAGCATCTTGTGCCCGTGCTTCGGGTCCTTCACGATCTTCGCCCGCTCCTTGCGGATGCGGAAGGTCCCGAAATTCTCGGCGACGACGTCGCGCTCCTGGAGCACCACTTTCTGGATGCCCTGCACCACCCCCGCGAGCATGGCCCCCGCGTTGTCCGGCGGAACTCCCAGCCGCGCCGCCACCTGCGACTGCACCTCGGCCTCCGTCAGAAAGCCCGATCCCTCCCCGAAGCCGACCCGCACGAAATCGCGGAACTCGACTCCCTTGCCCGACTTCACCGCCTCCTCGCAATAGCCGAAAACCGCGGAAATGATCTCCTTCGCGCGATCCTCGTCCACCTTCAGCGCGGGCGCCAGGGCACGGCTCAAATCGTCGATGGTCGCGGTCGGCATCTAGGCGATCTCCTTGGCTTTCTTGATCAATTCATCCTCGGAAATGATCCGCTTCTCAATCAGAAGCCTCAGAAGCGCCCGCTGCAGCTGCACGCGGCTGACGCCTTCGCGGGAAGCGCGCTCGTCGATTTCCCTGGGCAGGGGCGACTCCTCGAGTTCCTTGAGGAGCTGTTCCTTGGATTTTTCCTCGACGGCGGGCTTTTCGGCGTAGAAGAAATGATTGATGGCCTTGGTGATGGAGGCGCGCGAGGCGAGCGCGACTTCGATCTTGTAGTCGGTGGCGAGCTGGATTTCCTCCAGCGCCTCGATGTCGGTCGGATCGGCGAGCGCGAGAATCAGGACGCCGTCGCGGAATGAGATCGGCAGGCACGTGTGCTTTTCGATGAGCTCCCGGGGCACTTTCTTGATCAGGTTCTCGGGGAGCACGAGTTTCTCAAGGTCCGCGACGCGGAGGTTCTGGCGCTTGGCGATGAAGTTCGTGAGTTGTTCGTCGGTAATGAACCCGAGTTTCACCATGACGGCGGGGAGTTTTCCTCCCACGGCTTTCTGGAAATCGAGAGCCTTCCGGTGCTGCTCCTCGGTGATCAATTTCGCGTCGACGAGAAGCCGGCCCAGCTTCGTTCCCCCCAGATCGAGGCTGGTGTCTTCTTTCATAAGACGCGATCTCCCTTTCGTTTGGGATGGAATGCCGGAACCAGGTCGGCGTGGGATTGTAGGGGACCCCGCGATTCAGTGTCAACCGAATTTGCCCGGCTTCGGAGCCCGCCGCCGCTCGTTACCTGAGGACTGCGGCGAACTTGGAGCCGAGCGCCTTCACGATTCCCTGGATCGCCGCGTCGGCCTCCACCGAGGTCAGCGTGCGGTCCGGGGCGCGAAGAGTGACCGTGAACGCCACGCTCTTCCGCCCTGCCGGAATCCCTTTTCCCTCATAGAGATCGAAGAAATCGATCGACTCCAGGATGCCCGCCGGCGCTGCGGCGCGGACCTCCGATTCAACGTCGCGCCAGGCGACGCCGCGATCGAGCACGATGGCGACGTCCCGCCGGACGGCGGGGAGTGTGGGGAATTCCGTGAAGCGGCGTGCGAGCCGCGAGGCCTCGACGAGCGCCTCGAAGTCGATCTCGGCGACGTGCGGACGCAGGCGGAGATCGTGCGCGACGGCCAGCGCTTCGGCGACCTCTCCGGCGACGCCGATCTCCCTTCCCTGGTGCAGAATCGCCGCCGTCCGGCCGGGCACGAGGTGCGCGCGCTCGGCGGGCCGCCAGAGGATGCCGGTGAGCACCCCGAGCCGGCCGAACGCGTTCTCGAGCGCCCCCTTGAGCGCCGGGAAACCCCGGGATCCCGCCACCGCGAGCATTGTCTTCTCCGAGAATCCGCGCGCATCGCGGGCGTAGACCTTCGCAATCTCGAACAGGTCCGCGCCTTTCTCCCCGTACGCCTCGTGCGTGCGCACCGCGTCGAGAATCGAGGGCACGAGCCCCATCCGCATCTGCTCCTCCCGCCGCCCCGTCTTCCCCAGCACGCCCACGGGCTCCCCCGCCAGCGCGGGCGCCTCCGCGGCGTGGCGGCCCGTGAACGACATCGTGAGCACTTCGTCGTGCCCGGCGGCGCACAGCGCCTCCCTCACGGCGCGTCCGACTTCGTCCCACGGCTGCCGCTGCGACAGCGCCACCGCGACTCGCGGCGTCGCCGGAATCCGGTCGTATCCGTAGACCCGCGCGATCTCCTCCACCAGGTCCACGTCCTGCGCCACGTCGGCGCGCCAGCTCGGGATCGCGATGCGCCAGATCCCGTCCATGTCCTCCCGGATCTCGAAGCCCAGTGCCTCCAGGATCTTCCGCGACATCGCCGGCTCCACCTCGCGCCCCAGCACCCGCGCGACCGAGGCGACGTGGAACTGCACCTGACGCTTCGGCTCCGCCTGCGACGCCGTGTCGAGGTGCACGGATTCGGGACGCGCGCCCGCATGCTCCCGGAACATCGCCACCGCGCGGCGGCTGGCCCAGTCGACGCGCGCGGGATCGACCCCGCGCTGGAAACGGTAGGAAGAATCGCTGGCGAGACCGAGCTTCATCGAGGTGCGCCGCACCGAGAGCGGATCGAAGACGGCGGACTCCAGGAGAATCTCCGTCGTGGCCTCCGTCACCTCGGTGTCCCTGCCCCCCATCACGCCCGCGATCGCCACCGGCTTCTCCGCGTCCGCGATGACGAGCGCTCCCGCGACGTCGTATTCGCGACCGTCGATCGCGCGCATCTTCTCCCCGGCATTCCCGCGGCGCACGAGGATCGACTTGCCGGAGAGCTTGTTCAGGTCGAAGGCATGAAGAGGCTGACCTGACTCGTAGAGCACGTAGTTGGTGATGTCGACGACGTTGTTCACGGCGCGCAGTCCGATCGCCTCCAGCCTGCGCCGAATGACCGCGGGCGACGCGCCCACCTTGAGGCCCTTCACGATCCGCCCGACGTACCGCGGGCACAGCTCGGGCGCCTGGACGTCGAGCATCCAGTCGGGAGAGCGGAACGAGCGCGTGGTGTCGATCCTGACGCCGGGCTCCTGCATGGGCTTTCCCGTCACGACGCTGACCTCGCGGGCCACGCCGAGCACGGAAAGGCAATCGGGACGGTTGGCCGTGATCTCCAGCTCGATGACGGCGTCGCCGTCCCGCGCCTCCACGGATTCGACCTTCACCCCCGCGCGCGTCAGCAGCGCCGCGACTTCCGCGGCGGGAAGCCCGGTGCGGCAGTACTCGCTCAGCCAGTCGTACGTGAATTTCACGGGTTCGTTCCTCGTTTCTCGCGGACTACCACTGCCTCAGGAAAAGGGGGTGATTGCGGATGAAGTGCCGGATGTCGGGGACGCCGAGCTTCAGCATCGCGACACGCTCGACGCCCATCCCGAACGCGAAGCCGGTGTACTTTGCGGGGTCGATCTTCGCGTACTCCAGCACCCTCGGATGCACCATCCCGCACCCCAGGATCTCGATCCAGCCGCTTCCCTTGCACGCCGGGCAACCGCCTCCGCCGCAGAGGAGGCACGTCACGTCCACCTCGGCGGAGGGTTCCGTGAACGGGAAGTAGCTCGGGCGGAAGCGCGTCTCGGTTTTTGCGCCGAAGAGTTCCTTCGCGGCGATGGCGAGGACGCCCTTGAGGTCGGCGAACGTCACGCCCTCGTCCACCATCAGTCCCTCGCACTGGTGGAACACCGGCAGGTGGCTCGCGTCCGCGGGGTCCGTGCGGAAAACCTTACCCGGCACCACGACGCGGATCGGGGGCTTGCGGGACTCCATGACGTGCATCTGCGCCGGGCTCGTGTGCGAGCGCAGGAGGTAGCGGTAGGGGCGCGAGGCCGCGTCGGGATCGTCGAGGTAGTAGGTGTCGAACGGCTCGGCCGCGGGATGGTCGAGGGGAATGTTCAGGGCCTCGAAGTTGTAGTACGCGGTCTCGATTTCCGGTCCGTAGGCGGCCTCGAAACCCAGTTTCTCGAAGATGTGCCGGATCTCGTCCATCGTCGCGTAGACCGGGTGCCGCCGCCCGTAGCGCGGGCGCGCGCCGGGGATCGTCACGTCGATCGGGTCCACGGGCGCGGCCTTGACCCCTGAGAGCGATTTCAGCCGCTCGTCGATCGCCGCCTCGAGCGCGACTTTGAGGTCGTTGATGGCCTTCCCGCGCAGCTTCTTCTGCTCCACCGGGAGTTTCCCCAGGTCCTCGGTCAGCTTGCGCAGCCGCCCCGTGCGCCCGAGCCAGTCGGTGCGCAGTTTCTCCGCCTCGCCGGCCGCCTTTGCGCCGTCGAGCGTTTTCAGGAACTCCGCCTTCACGTCGTCCAGGTCGCTCATGGGTTTCCTCCTTCCAAACTCGCCGCCGGAGCCTCCCGCGTCCAACAAAAAAGGCCGGTCCACGTGACCGGCCTGCGTGACGATCGGCTTCGGCAGAACTACCCCTTGGCCATCGCCACGAGGTTCGCAAACGCCTTCGGCTCGTCGCACGCCAGCAGCGCGAGGCTCTTGCGGTCCAGCTCGATCCCCTTCTTCTTGATCGCCGCGATGAATTTCGAGTAGCTCGTCCCCGCGGCCTTGCACGCCGCCCCGATCCGCTGGATCCACAGCGTCCGCATCCGGCGCGCCTTCTCGTGGCGCCCGAAATAGCTGTGCATCCCGGCGCGCAGCACCGACTGCTTCGCGATGCGGTACATCCGGCTGCGGCCGCCCACGTACCCCTTGGCGGCCTTCATCACCTTCTTCGTGCGGTGGTGCCGGGCGACGTTCGTTTTGGCGCGCATGGGTTACTTGCCCTCCACCAGCAGCAGCCGCTTGATGTACTTCCGCCGGATCCCCAGGTACTCCATGTCCCGCCGCAGGATCCGCTTCTGCTTCGCCGACTTGCAGTACAGCTGGTGGCTCTTGCCGCATTTGCGGCGCATGACTTTGCCCGTGCCGGTCACCTTGAAGCGGCTGCGGGCGGACTTGTTGGTCTTCAGTTTCGGCATGGTCTTCTTTCTCTATCGTGCGGGAGGCCGGAAAGGGCCGGAAAATCTGCCTTACTTGGGCATCAATGTCAACGACAACCTGTGCCCCTCCAGCTTCGGCGGCTTTTCGACCTTTGTGATGTCCTCGAGCGCCTTGATGAACTTCTCCATCGTCGTGCGCCCGAATTCCTGGTGCACGATCTCGCGCCCCTTGAAGAACATGTTCACCATCACCTTGTCGCCCTTCTCGATGAAGTCCCGGGCGTGCCGGATCTTGGTGTCCACGTCGTGCTCCTCCGTCTTCGGCGTGAGACGGATCTCCTTGACTTTCTGCACGTGGTGCTTCTTGTGCGCATCGTGCTGCTTCTTGCGCTGCTCGTACTTGAACTTGCCGAAGTCCATCAGCCGGCAGACCGGCGGGTCCGCGTCCGGGGCCACCTCGACCACGTCGAGCCCCTTCTCCTCCGCCGCCTTCCGGGCCTCCTCGATCGTCAGGACGCCGAGCTGGCCTCCCTCGTCGTCCACCACCCGCACCTTCTTGGCGCGGATCTTCTCGTTGATGCGGTACTCCAGCTTTGCGCTCAGAGCGGGCTCCTCCGTTCAAAAGGGTCGGGCAGGGCTGCGGCAGTCGAGGGATTTATACCATGTCGCACGATTCCGGCGTACTACGTCCGCTTGCGGACGTCCTCCTTCAGGATTTCCTCGAAGCGGTCGATCCCCATGGTCCCGAGGTCCTTCCCGGCGCGCTCGCGAACCGCCACCTGCTTCGCGGCGACTTCTTTCTCGCCGACGACGAGCATGTAGGGGGTTTTTAGAAGGGTCGCCTCGCGGATCTTGTGGCCGGTGCGCTCGTTGCGCGCGTCCAGGTCCGCGCGGAAACCGGCCTCCCGGAGGCGCGCGGCGATCTCGTTCGCGTAAGGGATGTGCGCGTCGGCGATCGGGATCACCGTCGCCTGCGTCGCCGCCAGCCAGACCGGGAACGCCCCGCCGTAGTGCTCGATCAGCACGCCGAAAAACCGCTCGAGCGAGCCCATCAGCGCCCGGTGCACCATGTACGGCTGCTGCCGGTTCCCGTCCTCGCCGACGTACGCCAGGTCGAACCGCTTCTCGCTCGGCAGGTTGAAGTCGAACTGCACCGTCGAGCACTGCCACTCGCGGCCCAGCGAGTCGCGCACCTTGACGTCGATCTTCGGCCCGTAGAACGCCCCGCCGCCCTCGTCCACCTCGTACTTCACCCCCGCGGTGTCGAGCGCGTGCTTGAGCGCCTTCTGCGTCCGCTCCCAGTCCTCCGCCGCCCCCACCGACTTCTCCGGCCGCGTCGACAGGTAGATCGCCAGGTCCTTGAACCCGAACTTCGCGAGCCACTCCACCGCGAACCGGAAGACGTCGATGATCTCCTGCTCCACCGATTTCGGCGTCACGAAAATGTGCGCGTCGTCGATCGTGAACCCGCGCACCCGAAGCATCCCGTGCAGCACCCCGCTCTTCTCGAACCGGTACACCGTCCCCAGCTCCGCCAGCCGCATCGGCAGCTCGCGGTACGAGTGCAGGTGCGTCTTGTAGATCATGATGTGCCCGGGACAGTTCATCGGCTTCACGCGGAACGGCCGGTCCTCGATCAGCATCGCCCCGTACATCAGATCCTTGTAGTTCTCGAGATGCCCCGAGATCTTGTAGATCTCCTCGCTCGCGATGTGCGGCGTGTTCACCATCAGATACCCGCGCTTCACGTGCTCCCGGTTCCACTCCTCCTCGATCACGTGCCGGATCATCGACCCGCGCGGATGCCAGTGCACCAGCCCGCCCCCGATCTCCTCGTGAATCGAGAACAGGTCCAGCTCCTTCCCCAGCTTCCGGTGGTCCCGCTTCTTCGCCTCCTCCACCCGGTGCAGGTACTGCTCCAGCTCCTCCTTCGACCACCACGCCGTCCCGTACAGCCTCTGCAGCTGCTTGTTCTTCTCGTCCCCGCGCCAGTACGCCCCCGTCGCGCGCAGCAGCTTGAACGCCGGAATCCGCCCCGTGCTCGCAATGTGCGGCCCCCGGCACAAGTCCGTGAAATCGCCCTGGGTGTAGAACGACACCTTCTCGTCCGTCCACTCCCCCAGCATCTCCACCTTGTAGTCCTGGTGCTCCTTCAGACACCGCTCCACCGCCTCCGTCCGCAGCACGTCCGCCCGCGTGCACGGATAGTCCGCTTCCACCACCTTCTTCATCTCCGCCTCGATCTTCTCGAGGTCCTCCGGCGTAAACGGCTTCTCCGGGTCCATGTCGTAGTAGAACCCGTCCTCGATCGGCGGCCCGATCGCCAGCTTCGTCCGCGGGAACAGCCGCAGCACCGCCTGCGCCATCACGTGCGCGACGGAGTGCCTCAAGTGGAAGAGTGACTCGGGCATCTGCTGGGTGATGAGGCGGAGCTTCACGTCGCCGCTGAGTTTATGGAAGAGGTCGACCGGCTTTCCGTCGACTTCGCCGACCACCGCGTCCTTCGCCAGCCGCTTGCCGATGGATTCCGCCACCTCCCGGACGGTGGTGCCGTCGGGATACTCGCGGGTCTTGCCGTCCGGAAGTGTGACTTTGGCCATAAGTCGCGCCAATGAAGCAGTTTGGCACATTAATGTCAACGTGGCTCTGGCCGCGAAGCGGCCCCCCTACCCCCGCCCGCGCCCCCGCCCGTGCCCGGCCGGTCCGTGCGAATGGCTCACACCCCGGAGTCGAAGTCAACTGCCGGGCGCGGGCGCGGGCGCGAGAAGGGGGCTCGCGCGCTGCGCGCGCTCGCTTCCTTTCCCCTACCTCGCCGCTGTCACGAACTTCCCCTTCGGCGCCCCCGCCCCCGCGGGAACCGTGACCTTCATCGCCTCGCCCTTCCGCACGATCCCGATCTCGATCATCCCGCCGCGCGGCACGAACTTCGCCACCGCGTCGCGCCAGGCCTTCTCACTGTCGATCTCGAGGTCGCCCACGCGCGTGATGATGTCGCCGCGGTGCACGGGGCTCGCGAGCATCCCCGGCCGCTGCCCGCCGCCATTTCCCGGCATCCGGTCGCCGCGGCCCTGAACATTGAGGACAAGGAAGCCCGTGGCGGGAGGCTTGACCATCTGAAGCGCGATGGCCGCGCCTTCTGCGACGAGCGGCGCGGACGAGGTGGCGAGGTCTTTCAGTACCGGCTCGGCCGCGGCCCCCGCGCTTGCGATCACGCGCAGGTACAGCACCTGGACCTGTGCGTTCTTCGCCGCGCCGACGCCTTTCGCCAGCTCCGGCAGCATCTCCGGCGTCACCCGCCCCTCGAGCGCGTGCAGCAGCCGCTGCAGGTCCTCTTCCCCCGCCCCCGCCAGGCTCTCGAAGATGTACTTCCCCTCGCCCGCCTCGCCCAGCCAGCCCCACGCCAGCTCGAGGTACAGCTCCGCCGCGAACGACCCGTCCTTGCGCGCTCGCGGGATCGCCCACTTGTGGAACGCGGCGCGCTTCGCCACCGCGTCGAGCGCCTCTTCGCGCACCCCGAATTCCACCGGATCATCGACCGCGAGGATCTCGTAGAGCGCGTCCAGCGCCGGCGCCCACGCGGGTTCTCCAGAAACGACCATCGCGTCGATCGCGTCGGCCGCCTCTTTCCAATCCTCGGCCGCGATCGCCTGATCCACGCGGTCGCGCGGGTTTGGCGCGGGCGGGGGCGGGCCGGGAAGCGTCTCCTTGTGGACGACGGCCGGCGCGGGTGCGGGCGCTGCGGGCTGCCGGCGGCCGACGAGGAAGCCGCCGAGCCAGCCGATCGCTCCGGCGATCAGCAGATACGCGATGAGATGCGACCGCTGCATGGCGCGATCATAACAATCTTGCGGAGCGCCCCAGACCCAGGAACCGTCTCCTCTCGAGCTCGGGGAAGCGCTCGATCGCGTAGCGGAGCATCGTGCGGGGCATCCGGGCGCCGTGGCGCTCGAGAAAGCGGACCAGCGCGGGACGGTCGCGGTGGTCGATTTCGCGCAGCATCCAGCCCACCGCCTTGTGCATCAGGTCCTCGGGATCGCGCAGGAGCAGGCGCGCGAGCCGGAAGGTCTCCACGAACCGCCCCTTGCGGATCCACGGTTGCGTCGCGAGCACCGCGATCCGCCGGTCCCACAGCCGCGGCGAGCGCGCCCATTCGAACAGCAGCACCTTGCTCCGGCCGTCGAGATGCGCCCCCGCGATCGCGGGGGCGCTTCCATCCACGAGGTCCCAGTTATTGATGAACGGGAAGTGGCGGACGTAGAAGCGAAAGAGGCGTTCGCGCTCGGACGCTGTCGCGCGGCCGTAGCACCCGGCGAGGAGCATGAGGCCGAGAACGCGCTCCTCGTGCACGCGCGAGGAGATGAGGCTCGAGACGGCGGGAAGGGGCAGTTCGCGGAACTGCCGGGCGAGCGTGCGGGTCGTCGGGACGTCGAGCCCGACGAACACGTCGCCCTCGCCGTACTCCCCTGGGCCGGTCTTGAAGTACCCTCGATTGACCGCCGCGCGGCGCGGGTCGGCGTGCGCGCGCACGGCGCGGCGGACCGCGGCGAGTGTCGGCACGCGGCTCACCGGGGCGCCTGCTCCAGCGTCTTGACGTTGGGGTTGCGCGCCTCGTCCCACGCCTCGGTCACGATCGCCTCGATCCGCACCGGGTTGTCCCTGAGCAATTTCTCCAGCCCCGCCGCGTCTTTCGGGGCCTTCCGGAGAAGCGCCTCCAGGTCCGCGAACCACCGCATCCCGGCGAGATTCGCCTCGATGTCCGCCGGGCTGCTCCCCCTCTCCACGCCCGTCGCCTTCCCCGCCGCGTGCGCCCCGAACGCGCCGACCAGGTCGTGGTCGCGTTTCCCGTCCTCGTCCACCCACCAGAGCTTGAGCTTCCGCGTCCTGCGGATCCACGCCACTGACTCCTCGTCCGGCGCGAGCCCCTCCAGCCACCGGCTCATCCCCAGCGCGCGCGCCTCGCCCCCCTCCGCAGCGACCTGCCGGCAGAAGAACCCTTCCTCGAAGAAATGCCCGAACTTGTCGAGCCCGACCGCGATGTCGATATTTTCTTTTCGCACGAGCAGCGACGGCGCGAACACGGTGTGGTCGACGCGTTCCTTCTCGGGAAGCGTTCCGTAGTTCAGCTCCGCCGCGATCTCCGGATCCCGCTCGAGCGCCCTCTCCACCGCCGCGACGCTCCGATTCCGCAGCGGAAACACGAACGCTTTGTAGACGGCGACCAGCACTTTCTCGGTATCCCCGGGCGATTTCTTCCACGCCTCCCGGATCGCTTCGTCGCGCGTGCGGGTGAGGAGAGCATTGACCCCGTCGTTGACGGGTTTCTGGCCGGGGCGCGGGGCGGAGGAGGCGACTTCGCGGGCGGGGGCGTCCGGAACGAGTATGAGCAGGAGACCAAGGCCTATTCCCCAACGGATCATGACTTCCCTCGAGGATCCTGAAGCTCAGGAGCGCACCAGACCTCACGGTTTTCCAGAAGCGAAACGAAGGCGTGGAGGTCGGGTTCACTACCCGGACCGCAGTTTGCATTGATTTGTGCGGTCACGTGCCTGAGGGTCGTGCCTCCTGTCGGTGATATGCCGAGCGTCCAACAGCCCGATCGTCCGGTGGCGGTGTTCGTCACGATGGCGGAGAACCAGGGTGCGAGCGGAAAGTCCTGGTACTTGGGGTTGTTCCATTCCACGCGCGGCGGCGCGGGATACTCGATGATGAGAGCCTGGTGGCCTGAAGACCACCTGACTGGATGGACAACAATCGAACGGGCCGTGTCCGGTCTAGGCTCGAGTTTTTCCAGCTTGCAAGTCATCAGATAGTACAAGGCACCCCCAGGAACACCGGCACTGCCCTGCAGCTTCTCGCGTACTGCCACGGGATTCTGTTCGAGAAGCCTGGGCAAGAGAAAGTACGCCATGGCGTAGCAGGCTCGTGCGACTTCGTATTGGCTTAGATCAGGCTCGGTCATATGCACTGATTCTAGCGCGTTCCGGAAGGTGCCCACGCGTGCGATGTCGCGAAGCTCCGAGCTGACTCCGAATTCGCGCACCAGGGCTGCATAGAATCGCTCATTTCAAGACCACCGAAATCGGCTGGACATGAACAGGGTTGTCCGCCGACGCCCGCAGGGCGGCGGCGGACCCCGTTCCCACGCCCGCGCCCGCGCCCGCGCCCGGCCTTTCCGTCGTTGCGGGCCAAGACCCCGGATATCAAGGAAATGCCGGGCGCGGGCGCGGGCGGGGGAATGGGCAAGGGTCGCGGCTTCGCCGCGAAGAGGGCGGAATCCCGGCGGGAAGAGGCGCTGGTTCTCCCCGCCGCGACCCCGCCCTCCGCGGGCGCGCTACGTTTTCTTTTCCTCGGCGGGAGGGGGCGGCTTGAGCGCGATGTGCAGTTCGTCGAGCTGCTTCGGAATCACGCCGCTCGGCGCGTTCTGCATCAGGCACTGGCCTTTCTGCGTCTTCGGGTACGGGATCACGTCCCGGATCGTGTCCAGGCCGAGAAGCAGCATCACGAACCGGTCCACCCCGAGCGCGATCCCGCCGTGCGGCGGCGCGCCGTAGTCGAAGGCGTCGAGCATGAAACCGAACTTGTCGCGGATGTCCGATTCCTCGAGACCGATCACCGCGAGAACGCGGCGCTGGACGTCCTTGCGGTGAATCCGGATGGAGCCGCCGCCCAGTTCGACGCCGTTCAGGACCAGGTCGTAGGCGCGCGCGCGGACGCGGAGCGGGTCCTTTTCGAGGAAGTCGAGGTCCTCGGCTTTCGGGCTCGTGAACACGTGGTGCTTGGCCTGCGGCCGACCCTCCGGGCCCGCCTCGAACATCGGGAACTCCTCGACCCAGAACGGCTCCCAGCTCCCTTCCTTGATCAGCTTCAGCTTCGCGCCCAGGTGCGTCCGCAGCCCGCCCAGCGCGACCTTGCACCGGCCCTTTTCGTCCGCCACGAACAGCAGCAGGTCGCCGTCCTTCGCGGCCAGCTTCGCGCGCAGCGCCGACAGCTCCGCCGAAGTAAAATTCTTCGCGCTTCCGCCCCCGAGCGTGCCGCCCTCGCCTTTCAGCCACACGAGGCCCTTCGCGCCCACGCCCTTCACCCACGTCGTCAGCTCGTCGATGTCCTTGCGGCTCATCGTCCCGCCGCCCACAACGCACAGGCCCTTCACAACCCCGCCCGTCGCCACGGCCTCGCTGAACACGCGGAATGCGCTCGCCTTCGCGAGGTCGCTCACGTCGACGAGGTGCATGCCGAACCGGATGTCCGGCTTGTCGGAGCCGTACTTGTCCATGGCTTCGGCGTAGGACATTTTAGGGAAGGGGCGTTTGAGTTCGACGCCGAGGACCTTCTTGAAGACGTTGCCGACGGCGTCTTCGACGGCGGCCTGCACGTCGGACTCGTCGACGAAGGACATCTCGAGGTCGAACTGGGAGAACTCGGGCTGGCGGTCGGCGCGCAGGTCTTCGTCGCGGAAGCATTTGCAGACCTGGAAGTAGCGGTCGATGCCGGCGACCTGGAAGAGCTGCTTGAAGATCTGGGGGGATTCGGCGAGGGCGAAGAAGTTTCCGGCCTGGAGGCGGGAGGGGACGAGGAAGTTGCGGGCGCCGCCGGGGGTGTTCTTGATGAGGACGGGAGTGTCGAGGTCGAGGAAGCCCTGCCGGTCCATGGATTCGCGGAATGCCGCGATGATGCGGTGGCGCGTGATCATGTTCTGCTGCATGGGGCGGCGGCGGAGGTCGAGGTAGCGGTACTTGAGGCGCAGTTCGTCGGAGGCGTTGAGATCGTCGGTGACTTCGAACGGCGGGACTTTGGCTTCGTTCAGGATTTCGATCTTGCGCGCCTCGAGCTCGATTTCCCCCGTCAGCTGCCCCTTTTTCACCGCCTCCGCCGGGCGCGCCTTGACGACGCCCTGCACGGCGAGCACGAATTCCGCGCGCAGCCCCTGGGCCTGCGCGAGCAGCTCCGCGCCGCTTTCGGGGCGGAACACGACCTGCGTCTTCCCGTAGCGGTCCCGGAGGTCCACGAACAGCACGCCTCCGTGGTCCCGGCGGGCCTCGACCCAGCCGTTGAGGTTCACGGTGGATCCGGCGTCCGCGGCGCGCAGCGCGCCGCAGGTATGTGTGCGTTTGAGGGTGAACATGGGCCTACCTTCGAACAATCGGGGAAGGAAAAGGTTCGCGCGGGGGGTGAGGTTAGCAGGAGGGGAAGCGGGGGTCGAGGAAGTGTCTTATCGACTTTGATCCTCTTTTATCGCTGTTCCAGAGTCTTTCCTATCGCCGTTCATCCCTTTTCCCATCGGTCCTTTTCATGAGCGAAGTGACCGGATGAACGGCGATAAGAAAGACCTTGGAACAGCGATAAAAGAGGATCAAAGGCTATGGAGATTATTGTCACCGATGGCCCCGCCCGCGCGAAACGAGTAACGAGGAACGAGTAACGAGGAACCCCCGCCGCCGAAAACCATTCAGTCCCCCCGACCCGCCCGCTAAACTCCGCCCCATGAACCTCCACTTCTCCCCCCAACTCCCCTTCCCAGACCGCGAATGGCGCCTCGACGACGGCCTCGGCGGTTACTCCTCCGGCACGGCCTCCGGCATCCGTTCGAAACGCGAGCAGGCGCTCGTCGCGGTCGCGCGCGCGGGCGGGGCCTGGGTGCTCGTGAACGGATTCGACGCGTGGGTCACGACGCCCGCAGGGCGTTTTCCGATCTCCTCGCAGCGGTACGCCCCCGACGCCGTGCATCCCGACGGCGCGTGGCGCGTCGAGAGTTTCGTCACTGAGCCGTGGCCGACGTGGAGATTCCGGCTCGACGATGCGACGCTGGTGAAGCAGGAGATCTCCGTCATCCGCGGGCACTCGCTCGTCGGCGTGCGCTGGAGCGTGGAGGGCGGCGCGAAAGGCGTCTCGATCGAGGTGCGGCCGTTCCTCTCCGGCCGCGAAGAGCGGTCGCTCCAGAAAGAGAACCGCGTCTTCCGGCTCGCGGCGGAAATCCGCGGCTGGAAGGTGACGTGGCGCCCGTACGACGGCGTGCCGGAAGTCGCGATGTACTCTTCCGCGAAATTCGACGCGGATCCGCACTGGTATCACAACTTCGTGTACGAGGACGGCGCGACGGAGGACCTCGCCTCGCCCGGCGTCTTCCGCGGCGCGATCGCGTCGGCGAAACCGGTGGAGCTGATCCTGGCCGGCGGCGGATGGCAGGAGGTGGTGGAGGGGATGATCCTGCCGGAGCACCCGGTCTTCTGGAACGCGCCGGTGGTGGGCTGGGCGGGAGGGCGGAAGGG
>JACPRD010000112.1 GCA_016190145.1 Planctomycetota bacterium
CTCTCGCCCTTCCTTTCGCCCTCTCGCCCTTCCTTTCGCCCTCTCGCCCTTCCTTTCGCCCTCCCGCCCTTCCTTTCGCCCTCCCGCCCTTCCTTTCGCCCTCCCGCCCTGCCCTTCCCCTCACCGCGCCAGCATCTTCTCCGCATACTCGATCCCGCCTTCATACTCCGCCACCAGTCCTACATCCTGCTCGTTCAGGTGCTTCGGCGGCGTGCCCTGCTTGATCTGCTCCAGCCCTTCCATGGCCAGAAACAGCTCCCGCTCCGTCTCCTTCTTTTCTTCCGGCGACAGTTTCGGGTCCTTCAGTCTCGCGCTCGCCGCGATCACCTTGAGCCCCTGCAAGCGCTCCGCCGCGTCGTCCGCCTTGCGTCGCAGCAGGATCATCCGCGCGACCGTGATGCGCTCGTCGACCGCGCAGTACTCGCCGTAGTCGTCGAAGCCGTACTTCCGCGCAATCCTGTCCGCCTCGGCGGACATCGCGCCGGCGGGGACCGGCTCCGGCCCGGTCGGGTGCGGCGCGACGCTGCGGATTTTCAGGCGGCGTTCTTCGCTCAGGGAAGCGATGTACCCGAGCAAGTGATCGCGGGTGAGGTAGGGGTTCAGGTAGTCGAACCGGTCGGGGACGGGTTTCGGCGGGGGAGGGGGGATGGCCGGGTCGCGGCGGTTGCATCCGATAGCTGCTGCGATCAGAAGCAACGCCAGCAGCGGTTTGGGGGTCATCCGGACAGTGTAGCGTCCGGGTTCGGCGTTCCGCCGCGGAACCGGCGCGCCCGCTTGCCTTTCCCGGTCGCGCCGCGGGTCGTCGTGTCCGTCCGGATCGCGGTCAACGCCGAACTCCGAACTCCGAACGCCGAACGCCGGACGACCGTCAAGCGTGGACAATTTTTTTGTACTTGATCCGGTGCGGCCGCTCCGCATCGTCTCCGATCTCTTCCTTCCGCTTCGCGATGTACGCCTGGTAGTTCCCCTCGAAATACCGCACCTTTCCCTCGCCCTCGAATGCGATGATGTGCGTCGCGATGCGGTCGAGGAACCAGCGGTCGTGCGACACGACGATCGCGCAGCCCGCAAAACTCAGCAGCCCTTCCTCGAGCGCCCGCAGCGTGTCCACGTCGAGGTCGTTCGACGGCTCGTCCAGCAGCAGGAGATTCCCGCCGCGGCGCAGGAGCTTCGCCAGCTGCACGCGGTTGCGCTCGCCGCCCGACAGCTCGCCCACCTTCTTCTGCTGGTCCGTCCCCTTGAAGTTGAATTTCCCGACGTACGCGCGCGAGTTCTGCCACTTCCCCCCGGCCTTGAACTGGTCCTGCCCGCCGGAAATCTCCTCGTAGATCGTCTTCTCGGGGTCGAGCGACTCGCGATTCTGGTCCACGTAGGCGAGCACCACGCTGGGGCCGATTGTCATCGTGCCGCTGTCGGGCTTCTCCTGCCCGACGATCATCCGCAAGAGCGTCGTCTTGCCTGCGCCGTTCGGGCCGATGACGCCGACGATGCCGCCGGGGGGCAGGGACATTGTGAGCCCGTCGATCAGCATCCGTTCGCCGTAGCCCTTGTGCAGGTCCTTCGTTTCGATGACGAGGTTGCCGAGCTTCGGCCCCGCGGGAATCCGCAGCTCGAGCTCGTCCGACACCTCGCCTTCGTCCTGCGCGAGCAGGCTCTCGTACGCCGCGATGCGCGCCTTCGGCTTCGCCACCCGCGCGCGCGGCGACATCCGGATCCACTCCAGCTCGCGCGCCAGCGTGCGCTGCCGCTGCGCCTCCGCCTTCTCCTCCAGCTCCAGCCGCCGCTTCTTCTGCTCCAGCCAGCTCGAGTAGTTCCCCTGCCACGGGATCCCACGCCCGCGATCGAGCTCGAGGATCCAGCCCGCCACGTTGTCGAGGAAGTACCGGTCGTGCGTGACCGCGATCACCGACCCCTTGAACTCCTGCAGGTAGCGCTCGAGCCACGCGACCGAGATCGCGTCGAGGTGGTTCGTGGGCTCGTCGAGGAGCAGCAGGTCGGGGGTCTGGAGAAGCGTCCGGCAGAGCGCCACGCGCCGCCGCTCGCCGCCGGACATCGTCGCCACCTTCGCGTCCATCGGCGGCAGCTCCAGCGCGTCCGCCGCGATCTCGAGCTGCCGGTCGAGCTCCCAGGCGTTGCAGGCGTCGATTTTCTCCTGAAGCGCCTGCAGCTCGTCGAGCGCTTCCTGCATCTCGTCGGGGTCGAGCTTTCCTTCGAGCTTGGTGCCGACTTCCTCGTGCTTGCGCAGCAGGTCCCGTGTCTCGACCACGGCTTCGTCGAGGACGCCCTTCACGTCCTTCGCCATGTCGAGCTGCGGCTCCTGCGGCACGAAGCCGATCCGGCAGTTCGGCATGTGGTGGAGGTCGCCTTCGAAGTCGCGGTCGACGCCCGCCATGATCCGCAGCAGCGTGGACTTGCCGGACCCGTTCGCGCCGAGGACGCCGATCTTGGCGCCGTAATAGAAGGAGAGGGAGATGTCCTTGATGACGAGCTTCTTGTCGTAGGACTTCGACAGGCGCTCGATCTGCATGATGAACGGCGGAGGCATGGTTTCTTTTTCGGTGGGGGGGGGGGGCGGTGGGGGAGGTGATTCTCGGGA
>JACPRD010000113.1 GCA_016190145.1 Planctomycetota bacterium
CTCCGGCTGGGGCGCGACGGACGCGAACTCGTCGGACGGCGTCACGCTGTCCGAGGAATCGACTCCCGGTGCCGTGGATTTCGGCTTGCGGCGTTTCGGCGCCTCCGGCGGCGGCTCGGGCGCGGGCGCTGCGGGATCGGTCGGCGGAACTTCTGCGGACGGCGTCGGTTTTTTCTTCGCCATGGCTCCTTCTTCTAATGCGTCGCGCGCGAAAAAGCTACTTCAGCCAGCCCGCCGCCTCGGTCGCCCAATACGTCACGATCAGGTCGGCGCCCGCCCGGCGGATCGAGGTCAGGATCTCCAGCGCCGCGCGCTTTTCGTCGAGCCAGCCGGCGGCGCCCGCCGCCTTCACCATCGAGAACTCGCCGCTCACGCAGTAGGCGGCGGTGGGGCGCTGGAAGCGGTCCTTCACGCGGCGGATGACGTCGAGGTAGGGGAGGGCCGGTTTCACCATCACGATGTCGGCGCCTTCGGCGAGGTCGAGCTCGACTTCGCGCAGGGCTTCGAGCGCGTTGGCGGGATCCATCTGGTACGTCGCGCGGTCGCCGAACTTCGGGGGCGACTCGGCGGCGTCGCGGAAAGGGCCGTAGAACGCGCTCGCGTACTTGGCGGAGTAGGCCATGATCGGCGTGTCGGCGAACCCGGTCTCGTCGAGCCTCGCGCGGATCGCCGCGACGCGCCCGTCCATCATATCGCTCGGCGCCACGAGGTCCGCGCCGGCCTTCGCGTGCGCCGCCGCCATCGCGGCCAGCACCGGCAGGCTCGCGTCATTGGCGATCCGGTGCCCCTCGACGATGCCGCAGTGCCCGTGGTCGGTGTACTCGCAGAGGCAGACGTCCGTCGCGACGAGGAGGCCGGGGACGCCGTCCTTCAGCGCCTTCACCGCCCGGGGAATGATGCCGTCGGGGTCGGTGCCGGAAGACGCTCTCGCATCTTTCTTTTCGGGGATTCCGAAGAGAATGACCGCGGGCACCCCCGCGTCGCGCGTCCGCTTCCCCTCCTTCACCAGCTGGTCCACCGAAAGCTGGAAATTCCCCGGCATCGACTTGATCGGCCGCCGTTCGTTCTTTCCCGGCCGCACGAACAGCGGCTGGATGAAGTTCGAGGGCGCAAGCGTCGTCTCGCGCACGAGCGCGCGCAGGAGAGGCGACGACCGGAGATTGCGGGGGCGCTGGATCATTTCCCTGCGAGGGCCTCGAGGACCGCGTCGGCCAGCCGCCCGGGAGAGGCGGCCTCCACGTCCACCGGCCACCCCAGCTCCCGCACCGCCGCCGACGTCACGGGGCCGATGGTAACGAGTTTCGTGGAAGCGGGCCACGGCTGGTTCCCGAGGAACGCATGGAGGTTTCGGGCGATTTCGCCGGAAGTGAGGACGGCGGCGTGCCAGGCGCCCTTGGCGAGTTCGGCGACGGCCTCGGGGTCGGGTTTCGGCGCGACGGAGCGGTAGACGGCGACGTCGTCGACTTTCGCGCCGGCCTTCTTCAGCAGTTCGGGCAGCGCCTCGCGCCCCTTGTCGGCGCGCAGGAGGAGGAATTTCTTTCCGCGGATCTTCTTCGGCCCGAGGGCGGCGACGAGGCCTTCGGCGTGGGAGGCTTTCGGCACGAGGTCCGCGCGAACGAGGAAGTTCATCGCGCACCGGAGCATGAACGCCGTGTTGTCCCCGATCGCCGCGACCTTCGCCTTCCCGAACGCGCGCGCGTCGAGGCCGAGTTTTTCGAAGCGTTCGCCGACGTAGCCGATCGTGGTGCCGCTGGTGAGCACGACCCAGTCGTACGAGCCGAGTTTCCGGAGGGCGGCATCGACCGCCTGCCAGGAGCCCGGCGGCCGGAACTCCAGGCAGGGGAGCACCCCCACCTCCGCGCCGGCATCCTCGAGCTCCGCCTTCACCGCCCCGCTCCGCGGTCGCGTGAGGAGCACCCGCCGCCCGAACAGCGGCCGCTTCTCGAACCAGTTGAGCGGCGGCCGCAGTCCGACAACGTCTCCCACGATGACGAGCGACGGCGGTTTCACGCCGGCCTCGGCGACGGCCTTCGCGATCGTCCCCAGCGTTCCGACGACCGTCCGCTGCCGCGCCGTCGTCGCGCGCTCGACGACCGCGACCGGTGTGTCCGCCTTCCGGCCCGCCTCGATCAGCTTCTCCGCCGCGTGCGCGAGCGTGTACGTGCCCATGTAGAACACCACGGTTCCGCGCAGTTTCCCCAGCGCCTCCCACGGCGGCGCCGCCGTACCGTCCGCCTCATGCGCCGTCGCGAACGTGACTTCCCCCGCGATCCCGCGGTGCGTGAACGGAATCCCCGTCGCCGCCGCGGCTCCGAGCGCCGCCGTCACGCCCGGCACCACCTCGAACGGAATCCCATGCGATGCCAGGTAGAACCCCTCCTCCGCCCCGCGCCCGAAAATATACGGGTCGCCTCCTTTCAGCCGCACCACCCGCTTCCCCCCGCGCGCGCGCTCCACCATCAGCTCGTTGATGTGCGCCTGCTGCTTCTCACGGCTCTCGCGCCCCGGCATTTCCTTGCCGACGTAGATCTTCTCGCAGCGCGGGCTCACGGGGAGGTCGAGGAGCCTGGGGTCCACGAGACGGTCGTAGAGGACCACGTCGGCGCGCATGAGGAGGCGCTCGCCCCGGATCGTCAGGAGACCCGGATCGCCGGGGCCGGCGCCGACGAGGGAGACCTGGCCGGTTTTCTGGACGCGGATCAGAAGATCCCGAATTTTTTCGTCTGGAAGGAGTTCAGCGCCGCGGCCTGCGTGTCGTGGATGTCGAACATCTTGTCGAGCTTGGTGATCTTGAAGACTTCCTTGATCGCCGGCTTGATCGCGCAGAGCTTCATCTGCCCCTTGCCCTCCTGCACCTTCTTGTACGTCGCCACCAGCTTGCCCAGCACCGCGGAGGACAGGTACTCGACGTTCGAGAAGTCGAGCAGCAGCTTGATCTTGTACGTCGAGTCCACCAGCGCCATCAGCTCGTCCGCGATCGCCTTCACCGTCGTCTCGTCGAGAATCCGCGCGTCCTGGAAGAACACCGCGGTCACCTCTCCCACCGACTGCGTCACCAGACGACCCTTTTTCGGAGGCTCGCTCATCCCTTTTTCCTTATCAGTACGAGGCAGGAACCGCCGAGATAATACCGAACGTCGTCCATAATGCTCTTCATTAAGACGATCCCCCGCCCGTGTTCGAGCAGCATGCTTTCCGGATCATCCGGATCCGGAACGTCCTTCGGGGTGAAGCCTTCGCCTTCGTCCTGGATTCGAAGCGCCCACTGCGCGTCCGTCTCGTAGAGGCCGCACCGCACCTTCTTGGTCAGGGCGTACTTGTTCCCGTGCGCGATGGCGTTCACGAGCGCCTCGTCGAGCACCAGGCGCAGCTTCATGTCCTCCTCGTCCCCCCGGATGAACGTCCGCTCGTGCAGAACCGCGAGCAGCCGGTTGAGCGCCGTGTCCTTGTCCGGGAGCTGCGAGGGCAGCTCCATCTCGAGCACCGTCCGCCCGAGCGGCGGCGGCGGATCCTTCGTGTGCAGGAACTCCAGCGGCATCAGGTCCTCTTCACCACGAGCAGCGTGAAGTCGTCGCGCTGCGGCGCCGCGCCGCAGAACGCCAGGACGTCGAGGTAGATGCGCTCGACGATCGAGTGCGCCGAATTCGCCTTCGCGAACCGGAGCGACTGGACGAGCCGCTCCCGCCCGAATCCCTCGCCCGCCTCGTTCATCGCCTCCCACACCCCGTCCGTCGACAGAATCATGATGTCCCCCTTCTCCATCGGCGGCACGTCCGCCGGCGGGAACGCCGATCCTTCCATGATCCCCAGGGGCATTCCCGTCGAGTCGAGCTCGTCCACGCGGTCCGCGGCGGCGCGGAGCAGGATCGGCGCGTCGTGGCCCGCCGAGCTGTAACGCATCGCGCCGGTCGCGGGGTCGAGCGCCCCGTAAAAGAGCGTGATGAACCTCTCCGCCTCCATGTCCCGCGACACGAGGTCGTTCAGCACCGGCAACACCTCGCTCGGGTCCGCCGTCGAACGCGACAGCGCCCGCAGGAACGACCGCGCGCTCGCCATGAGAAGCGCCGGCCCGATCCCGTGCCCCGAAACGTCCCCCACCACGAGCCCCATCCGCCCCCCGTCCAGCGGCACGAAGTCGAAATAGTCCCCGCCCGTCTCGTCGCACGCGATCGATTTGCACGCGAAGTCCCACCCCTCCACCTCCGGCGGCCTCTTCGGCAGCAACCCCTGCTGCACGCTCCGCGCCAGCGCCAGCGCCTGCTTCACCTTCTGCTGCTCGATGTACTCCTTCACCAGCCGCGCGTTCTCCAGCGCCACCGCGCACTGCGCCCCGAACGCGAGCAGGAAGGACTCGTCGTATTTCGAAAACGCCCCGCCGATCTTGTTGATCACCTGGAGCACCCCGGCCACGTCGTCGTCGCGCGTGAGAAGCGGCGCGCACAGGATCGTCTGCGTCCGGTAGCCGGTCTGCTTGTCGTAATCGGGGTTGAAGCGGGAGTCCTGGTACGCGTCGGCGATGTTCACGATTTCCTTGGTCGCCGCGACGTGGCCTGCGATGCCCTTGCCGACGGGAAAACGGAACATCGTCCCCGTCTTCTGCGCGATCCGGCTGACGAGCTCGTTGGTCCTGCGGTCGATGAGGAACAGGGAAGCGCGGTCGGCGCTCATGACGCGCGTGGTTTCGGTGAGGATGATCCCGAGGAGTTCGTCGAGGTCCCGGACGGAGACCATCTTCCGCGTGACGTCGAGGAGGGTCTCGAGGTCGCGGATTTTCTGGGCGGGCTCGACGTCCTTGAGGATCTGCGTCGGCGTCGTCATGGGCTGGGGGGATTCTAGCGTTCCACGAGGCGAAATGCAGCCGCAGTGCGGGCCGCGGCTGCGCCGCGCGGTTACCAGGTCGATTGCATCGCACCCGCCTTCGCCGTACCATCGACCTCTTCCCCCAGCAGGAGAATCCTCCGATGAAACCCGTCGCCGCAGTTTCCCTCGCCCTCCTCTCCGCCCTCTCCGCCGCCGCCGACGGCGTCGCCTGGGAGAAATCCTGGGGCGAGGCGAAAACGAAAGCCGGGCTCGAGGGGCGGCTCCTCTACCTCGACTTCTACACCGACTGGTGAAAGTTCTGCAAGCAGATGGATGCGGATACGTATCCACGCGAGGACGTGAAGAAGGCCCTTCTCCCGTACGTCTGCGTGCACATCAATGCCGAGCAGGCGGGCGAGTCCGAGCAGGTCGCGAAGCAGTTCGGCGTGAACAGCTTTCCCCGCCTGATGCTCGTCGATCCGATGGGCCGCAAGCTGATGGAGATCAAGGGCAAGCCGGAGGCGGAAGGATTCGGGGAGCGGCTTCCCTACGACATGCACAGGAAAATGGCGGACGCCGCGGCCGCCGGCGACTTCAAGGCCGCCGCCGACTCCATGGTCTACCTCAGGCGCTGGTTCGAGGGCACCGAGGCCCGCAAGGCCGCCGACGAGTGGTACGCCCGGCTCGAATCGAACGCCGACTTCAAGTCCGCGTACGACGCGGCGGCGTCGAAGCTGGAAGGGGAGCTCGCGAAGGCGAAGGAGGACGCGCTCAAGCAGAAGGAAGCGGCGGACAAGGCGAAGGCCGAGGCCGAGATCAAGGAGCGCAAGGACCTGATGGCGCAGGCGTCGGACCTTTCGAAGAAGAGCAAGCGCGGAGAGGCGATCGAGATCTGGAAGAAGGTCTACGCGCGCTGGCCGGAATCGGAGGAGGGGAAGACGGCGAAGGGCAAGCTCAAGTTCTTCGGGGTCAGGATCGAGGAGCCGAAGTAGCGGAAAAGCAGGGGCGGCGGCGTTCGGATAGACTCCGGGAATGCCCACGCCTCCCGGCCGCTGCCCCGAGGACGATCGGCTTCCGCCGACGGAAGCCGTCCCGCTCGACGGTGGCGACGCGCACTCGCCGACGGTCGTGCGCCCCGGCGCGGGCGGCGGGCGGGAGGCTACGGTCGCGGTGCCCGCCGAGGCCGCGCAGGCCGGCGCCTCGGCGCGGTTCGGCAAGTTCATCCGCACCGAGCGCCTCGGCGCCGGCGGCATGGGGGAGGTCTGGAAGGCCTGGGACACCGGGCTCAGCCGGTGGGTCGCACTCAAGTTCATGCGGGAGCAGGAGGCTTCCGAGATCGAGCGGTTCCGCCGCGAGGCCCGCCTGGCCGGCAAGCTCAACCACCCCTTCATCGCCTCGATCTACGACGTCGGATGCGACCAGGACCGCCATTTCATCGCCATGCAGTTCGTGGACGGCCGGACGCTCCTCGACTTCCCGCGCACCGACCGGCCGCTGCTGGTGCGACTCGTGCGGGATGCGGCGCAGGCGGTGGACCACGCGCACGCACAGGGGATCATTCATCGAGACCTGAAGCCCGCCAACCTGATGGCGACGACGCGCGCCCGGGGCCTTTCCGACCGTACGAGCGAGCACCACCTGTACGTGATGGATTTCGGCCTGGCGCGGGCGCAGCGCGGACCCGACATGAGCGTTTCGGGCGGCATCGTGGGAACGCCCGCGTACATGAGCCCGGAGCAGGCGACGGGCGCGCGCGCCGGTCCGGGGGCGGACGTTTACGCGCTCGGAGCGACGCTCTACGAACTCCTGACGGGGCTGCCGCCGGTCGTGGCGAAGACTCCCCTGGAGACCCTGAGGCTGGTGAAGGAAGGGGAGGTGCGGCCGCCCAGGGTGCTGGACGCTTCGGTGGACGCGGACCTGGACACAATCGTGATGAAGTGTCTGGAGAAGGACCCGCGGGCGCGTTACCGGAGTGCGCGCGATCTCGCCGCGGATCTCACGCGGTGGCTGGGCGGGGAGGCGATCGCGGCGCGGGCGCCGTCCATGGCGTATCGCCTGCGAAAGGCGCTTTCGCGCCGGCGCGGACTGGTCGCCGCGCTCGCGCTCGGGAGCCTGGCGGTGGGGATCAGCGTCGGGATTCTCGCGCCGATGGCGGTCCGCGAGGCGGCGCGGAAGGCGCACGCGGAGCGGACGCTCGCGCTCTGGGCCAGCGTTTCCGGCACGCTCGCGGACGCGGAGTTCGACGCGCGCGCCGGAGCCGTGGACCGCCAGCGACAGAAGCTCGACGCCGGCCTCCGGGCCTGCCGCGAAGCCCTCCGGCACGACGATCTTCCCGAGGCGCACTACTTTCTCGGCCGCCTCCTGCGCGCCCGCGGGCTGCCCGGCGAGGCGATGACCGAACTCGACCGCGCCATCGAGCTGTCGCCCGCGCTCGGCGAAGCGCGGATCGAGCGCGGACTCCTCGGCATCGAACTGTACGCCCGCGAACTCGAAAAGCTCGAGGGCCGACTGCCCGGAGAGGCCCTTCCCCCCGGCTGGTCCGACAGGAAGGAAACCGACAACCCCGACCTCGCGCGCCTGCGCCGCCGCGCTACCGAAGACCTCTCGGCGGCGGTCCGCGGCAGCTCCTGGTTCCGCGAGGTCGACGCCGTCCACGGACGCGCCGAGCTGGAGCGCGTCCGCGGCGAGTACGATCGCGCCCGGGCCATGCTCGAGGGAATTCTCCGCGAGGAGCCCGCGCACGTGCGCGCGCTTCTTTCCCTCGCCCGGCTCGCGAGCGACCAGGGAAAGGACGACGAGGCGCTCGCCCACGCGTCCAGGGCGATCGCGATCCATGCTTCGCTTGCGGAAGCGTACGTCGTGCGCGCGCGGGCTTTTTCCTGGAAGCGGGAGCTGTCGCCGCGCGACCCGAAGGCGGAGGAGTGGGCGGAGCGGGAATTCGCGGACGCGGAGCAGGCGCTCGCGCTCGGAATCGAGTCGCTCGAGACGCTCACCTGGCGCGGCGACCACCTCCTCGCCCAGGACCGCCCCGACGCCGCGATCCGGGACTACGACGCCGCGCTTCGCCTCAACCTCCGCTACGGCTTCGCCTACCGCGGGCGCGGCCTCGCGCGCCTCGCTCTCGGTGACGACGAGCGCGCCCTCGCGGACCTCGATACCGCGGTGCACTTCCTCCCGGGCCTCGCCCACCTCCACCAGCAGCGCGCGGCTCTCCACCGCCGGCGCGGAAATCTCATCCTCTACCTCGCCGACCTGGATCGATCCCTGGAAATCGTGCCCGACGACCCCGCGGTGCTCCGGCTCCGGGGGGAGGCCCTCCTGCGCCGCGGCCAGGCCGGAGACGCCCTGTGGGCCGCCAACGATTTCACCCGGGCGCTCGCGCGGAATCCCTCCGACCCCGAATCCCTCCTCGGCCGCGCGCTCGCCCGCGAAAGCGAGGACAAGCGACTGCTGGCGCTCCAGGACTGCGAGGACGCGCTCAAGCTCGCGCCGCCCGGCTGGCCCCGCCGGGCGGAGGCGGAAGCCATGCGGAAGCGGCTGCGCCCGTAGGGCCGGGGTCGTCAAACGCGGCAAGGCGTGATATATAGAAGGCCGATGTCCGGCAACACGACCAGACGCGTTCCCGACGACCGCCGCGCCTCCCGGCGCGTGCCGGTGCTCTTCACCGCCATCCTGACGCGCAAGGGCCTGCGCACGCAGATGGTCGAGGTCATCGACCTCTCCGACACGGGGGCCAAGGTGCGCGTCCGGTTCGAGCTTCCGGTCGGTTCCGAGGCGTTCCTGAAGATGCCGGGGCCGCGGCGCAAGCTCGAGGTGCCGTCCACGATCGCCAACCTGGGCGAGTCCGACGGCCACCTGACGGCGGGGCTCCGTTTCCGCGTGCCCGACGACATGCGCGCCGAACTGCGGGAGATCGTGGAGCGGGTGGAGGGGCACCGGAAGCGCGAGGAGAGCGAGCGGCCGGTTCCGGGCGGAGCCGCTCCGGAGGTCCGGATCCCGATCGCGCGGAACACGCGGGTCACCCGGCGGATCATCGGCGGCGGATCGACCGGGAAGACCGTCCGCACGACGCGGTCCCAGCACCCGCCGCCGGAGCCTCCGCACGCCGGCCACGGGCACCCTCCGCAATGATCGAGCCGCTCGCCGAAAACGTAGACGCCCAGCAGAAGGCGCTTCTCGCGGCGGAAGGGCGCCCGACGCTGACGAAGCTGATTCCCGCCGTGGCGGCCTACACGCTCGGCGTGATTCCGATTTCCCGCGAGGAGGAGGGCGTCGTGTTCGCCACCTTTCCGGGGATCTGCCCCGCGGTGCGCGAAGTTCTGAGGCGGCACGCGGGCGCCCCGGTCGTCACGGTGGAGTTCGACGAGAACGTGATGACGTTCTTCCTCGACAAGATCTACCTGAAAGGGCAGGGCTCGAACCTCCACACGTTCAAGTCGGCGGACTTCCTCGAGGATCCGGCCCATCACGAGAAGCTCTTCTCCGCCAAGGTCGAGAAGCCCGAGCCGTCCGGCTCCCAGCTTCCGTTCGAGTTCCTGGCGCTGTGCGATCTGCACCTCGAGTCGGAGCTGCACAACCTGGACCGGCCGCAACCCGCGCGGCTCGAGTCGTACCGGCTGGGGGAATTCTGTCCGGCATTCCGGCGGGACGCGGCGGGCTGGACGATCTGGGCCCAGGAGGCGCTGGACGAGGACGTGCCGCTTCTCCTCCAGTTCTCGGAGGACTACGCGGGGGAGGAGTTTTACCGCGACCTCTCGGCGGTGGTCGTCAAGGCCTGGCCGCACGTGATTTTCCCGTCGGAGGTGCAGCTGCTGGGGATCGGCCGCGAGGGGGAACTGCACGTCTACATGGACGGGACCGAAGAGAGGATCGCGCCCGGGCGCGCACGGACTTTGGGCACAGAGTACTTTCTCGTGCGCCACGGCTGGCGGTTCCGGCGCCGGCTCACGCTCTCGGTGAGGAACCTGGTGAAGGCGAGGCGCGACGAAGTTCGCTACGCGCCGCCGTTCCGGGGCGCGGGTGCGGAGGAACTGCGAAGGTGGCTGGCGACCGGCCCCGCTTAGTGATGATGGCGATGGTGCGGGCGGATGCCGTGGTGCACGCAGCCCGCGCCGACGGCGACGATAACGAGAAGCCCGACCAGCAGGACGAATTTGCGCATGTCCGTTTCCCTTTCTATCGGTGTCCCCGGACCCGGATCGTCACGCCGAAATGGCCGTGCCTGTGGTCGTGGTAGACGTGCCCCGCAGGATACACGTGCCAGGCCCCGTGGTGCCAGTGATGGCCGCACCCGGCGCGGTGGACGTGGCCGGTCGCGACGACCCAGCGCCCGCCGTCCCAGCAGTGGCCGCAGTGGTCGTTGTGCACGTGGCCGGCGGCGACGTGCACGCCGCAGTGCCCGTGCCCCGCCGCGACGTAGACGTGGTTTTCGGGGTGAAGATGCCAACCGCCGTTGTGGAAGTAGTGCCCGCACCCGGGGTGGTGCCGGTGGCCCCGCACGATCACCCAGGCCCCTCCGTCCCAAACGTGTCCGCAGTTGTCGTCGTGCACGTGCACGACCGCGGCGCGCGGCGGCGGCCCACCGTCGCGTTCGCGCACCACGACGGTGCGCCGGACACAGCCTGAAACCAGAACCGCGGACAGCGCGATCAGCAGCAGAATCCTCATTCGGGTCCTCCTCCGTATCGATTCGGGGCGCGCGTCTCCAACCCGCGAAGATCCCGCGGGTTGCGCGGTCCTATCCCTTCTGCGCGGCCTGCAACTGCGCCAGCGCCGTGTACAGCGCCGTCCCCTTCCGCTGCACGATCCAGTCCCAGCCCGTCTTCGTGTAGTCCGTCAGCGCGACCGGCCTCTTCAATTCCGGCCGCCCCTGCGCGTTCTTCAGGAACGCCAACTGCCTCATCTGGTCCTGACTCACGATCTTCCAGTCCATGTCGAACACCTTCATGTACGCCGCGAGCGAGTTGTTCGTGGGCCCGAACCCCGCCGCGTACAGGTACTTCTGCTCGAGATCGTTCCCCACGTCCTCCGCGCGCCGGTACCGCCGGTTCTTGTCCACTTCCAGCATCTTCATCACGATCGCCGACAGCACGTCCGGAACGTCCTTCCGCACCTCGTGCGGCGGCGGGAACGGCTGGCGGAACATGCCCTCGATGTACGCCACCTGCTGCGCCAGCGGAATTCCCTTCGGCGTCTGCAGCAGGTTGATCCCCGTCAACACCTCGTACGCCACCAGCCCCAGGCCGAATATGTCGCTCCGCCCGTCCAGCTCCTCGCTCCGCACCTGCTCGGGCGACATGTAGTTCAGCTTCCCCGCGAACGCCTGGATCGCCTCCGCCCCCGACACCGCCACGCCGAAGTCCGTCAGCTTCGCCACGCCCTGCGTGTTGATCAGCACGTTCTCCGGCGAAATGTCCCGGTGCACGATGTGCTCGTGCGCGTATGACAGCGCCCGGCACACCCGGCTGATGATGAATCCCCCCAGCGCCGCCGGCACCAGCGTGTGCTTCGTGATGTGCTCCCGGTGGAACGCCCGCAGGTCCGTCCCCTCAATGTAGTCCATCGCCAGCAGGAACAGCTTCCGCGGATCCTTCTTCACCGGCACCACGTGCGTCACGTGCCCCAACCGCTTCACCGGCGGCCTCACCGGCACCACCTTGTCGAACATCCCCGTCTGCCCGACCGGCTTCCCCTCCAGAATCGCCCGCCGCTGCGCGAACGACGGCACCCGTACCCGGCGGTTCCCCCCCTCGCCCCGCTCCGTCTCGAACGACAGGCCGTTGATCGCCGTCTGCAGACTCTCCGGTAACTCCGAGTACCCGATCGACTCCAGCCCGTACGTCTTCACGATGTTCTCGTGCCGCAGGCTCGCCGCAATGTTCGCCTCGTTCTTGAGCCGCTCCTCCTGCTCCTTAGACAGCGTCCGGATCGTCTTCAGCACCACGTAGTCGATCACCCCCTCGCAGTCCTTCTCCGCGAGAAAGACGATGCCCATGCCGCCCCGGCCGATTTCCTGCACGAACCGGTAGCTCGAGGAGGAGTGGAACTCCAGGCCTTCGAGCGATCCGAGATCGAGTTCTTCGGACATGATGTGGGGAAGGGTAGCAGGGCGGTCGGTGGGAATC
>JACPRD010000114.1 GCA_016190145.1 Planctomycetota bacterium
CCGCGCCCGCAGCCGCCACCCCCTCAGCCCCAACCCCCGGAGCCCCCGCTCGAGCTCCTTCACCTCGAGCCCCGCGTCCACGCACGCGCCCAGCAGCATGTCCCCGGCCGCGCCGCAGAACGCGTCGATGTGCGCCAGCCTCATCGCGCGCCCTTCACCGACACCCTTGCCCCCTTGCCCAGCCCCAGCCCTTTCGCCGCCGACCCGTTCCGGATCGCGATTTCGATGAACCCCGATGAGCCGATCAGCGCGAGCGGCCTGCCGACCTCCGCGTCCGAGTACGTCGTGCGCAGGCTCCCGATCGGCGTCTTCTCGATCGTAACCGTGGCGTCCGCGGCGGCGCGGTGGCCCTCGATGTTCGTGAGGAGGTTGCCGAAGCGGTCGACGACGAGCACCGCGCCTTCGAGCCCGTCCTTCGTCGCGCGCGGCACGATCCAGGGCAGTTCGATCACGCCTTCGCCCGCCGGCCCGAGCTTCGCCGGATCGAGACCGTTGGCGAGGTGCGCCGCGGCGGGAGCGAAGATGTCGCGTCCGTGGAAGACCGCGGACTTCTTCCGCAGCGTGTATTCCTCCGCCTCGATCAGGTGCACCGCGCGGCGTTTTTCAGGCGCAATGAACGACAGGATCCCGTTGTCCGGCCCGACCGCGAGGAAATCCCCGGCGTCCACGCAGAGCGCCCGCCGCGCCGTCCCCACCCCCGGGTCCACCACCGCCACGAATATCGTGCCCCTCGGAAAATACGCGAGCGCTCCCTTCAGGTGCCACAGCCCCTCCACGATGTCCTGCGGCGCCACCTGGTGCGTGAGATCGATGACGTGGGCGTCGGGCGCGATCGAGGCGATCACGCCCTTGATCTGGCCGACGTACGGCGAATCGCCGAAATCGGTGGCGAGAACGATCGGACCGCGGGGTGTGCTCATGGCGGCGATTGTAACCGGATCCACTTCGAATGCCCCCACCACCGGTGCACCGACGCCAGATCCGTCTCCGGATCGACGAGAAGCGCCGGCGGCCGGCCGTTCAGCGAAACCCGCACCTCCGCCCGCACCTCCACGACCCCGTGCCCCTTCGCTCGATACTCTTCCCGCAGAAAATGCGCGAACTCCACCAGCATGTCCGGATGCGTCCACATCTCGCGTTCCTGCCGCGCATTCAGCCAGTCCCGCGGGTTCACGACGATCGTCCGGCCGCTTCCAGGAAACGTCACCCGGATCTTCCCCGAGCCGTCCTTGTCCCGCAGCTTCATGTGCCACGAGAACCGGTGGCCCTGCTCCGTCCAGTTCACGTCCCCGGGCCAGGCGAAATGTCGAAGTGGCATGAGCGACTGCGAGGCGACCCAGAGGGCGATCCCGGCGAGCAGGGCCCGCGGGGCGCGCGGCGGGGGAAGCGGGGGGCGTTCGGCGATTGCGGGCGGGCGCAGGAATTTCCGCGGCCAGGAGGGATCGAAGAAGATGGTGGAAGCGGCGATCATCATGGGCGGGAAGACGCCGATGTCGAACAGGAGGGCGTTCATGGCGTGGAAGCCGAACGCGGCGAGGAAGGCCGGCGTCCGCGTCCGCCGCCAGAGCAGCAGCGGCACGATGAACAGGTCAATGAGCAATCCGCCGTACGCGAAGAGGTAGACGCACCATTCCTCGCCGAAGAACCTTCCGAGCACCGGAAAATCCGACGACTCGCGCAGCCAGGTGCGGATGGGCTCGCCGCGCAGCCAGTCCGGGCTGATTTTCGCGACGCCGCCGAAGACGTACGGGACGGCGATCTGGAAGCGGAGGATGTGGAGGGCCCAGGCGGGGACGGTGCCGGTATGGAGGGCGGGGCGGCGGCGGGCGTCGAGGCTCCATTCGCGGTGGGCCGGGAGGAACACGAACAGGAAGGCGAGGAGGGCGATAAGGTAGAAGTGATTGAGGTAGACGGCCTGTTCGCAGAGGAAGAGCCAGGCGAAGGTGACGAACAGAACCACGGCGGCGGCGCGGTACTGGAACCCGAGGGCGACGCAGAGGGAGGCCGCGCCGATGACGGCGAAATGCACGTACATGCCGGCGCCGGGCCAGGGGCGGACCCATTCGAATCCGTCGTAGGTGAAATGGAAGACGGGGCGGATGTAGGTGCCGCGGATCCAGTTGCTGGCGAAGAACCTCAGGACTTCCCAGAGCATCAGGCCGCCGAAGGCGATGCGGAACACGGCGAGCGACGCGGCGTCGACGGGGCGAAAGGCAAGGGGCAGGGGTGAGGGGTGAGGAGTGAGTGAGCGCGGTTCGGGGGAGGAATCGGACATGGAGGGGACAGTATATGACGGGCGGTCTGAGAGCGGCGGAGGGGAGCCATAAGCCATAAGCCAGAAGCCATAAGTTACAGGCGACGTGGAGGTCGGATTCTTGAAGCCCTCCAGTATCCGGGGAGTTGAGATTCGTGTTCCGACGGCATCCGTCGAGCGAGCCCCCCTCTTCGACCGTCTCCTCTATGTCCACAATCGATCACAAACTTGTTTTTCGAAGCAGTTTTTCGAGTTCTTCCGAGGGATTCGGCTGCGGACAAGGACGTATCCGTTTTCACCCTTTTTCATCAGTGACCTCGCCTGTCGTATCGATGTTCAATCGTCCTTCTAATCTTTCCGGGCGCACAGCGCAGATCACCCATGGGATACAGGAGGATACGAACGGCGTGGTCGCGGATAGAAAGGGGTGAAAAGGGATAGGGCGTCCTGCTCCAATGCGCGCGAGTCTGGTTGCGGCTGTGCCGCGC
>JACPRD010000119.1 GCA_016190145.1 Planctomycetota bacterium
ACAGCCTCGTGTGCCGGCTCTCCAGGCTCGTCTCACGGCCCGCGATCCACATCCGCTTCACGTTCGCGCGGATGTCCAGGATGTCCCCGTCGACGGCGATCAGGCTCGCTTCCTTTCCGACCTCGATCGAGCCCAGGCGGTCGCCCAGGCCGAGAATCCGCGCGGGATAGAGCGTGATTCCCCGGAGCGCCTCTTCCCGCGGCATCCCGAACGCCACGGCCTGCGCGGCGTGATAGGGAAGGTTGCGCGCGCTCCACGCGCCCCAGGAGCCGGCGCCGACGCTGAAGACCACCGTGACGCCCGCGGCCTGGAGGCGGCCCGGCGCGGAGAAATGCACGTCGTACGGCTCGGTGTCGCGCGCCGGCTGGTCGAACGTCTGCTCCCAGATCACAGGCACCTTCTGCTTCGCCAGCTGCGCCGCGCAAAGGTCGGCGTCGCGCCCGCCCGCGAGAATCAGGTTCGTGAATTTCTTCGCCTCGGCCCACGCCAGTGCCGCCTTGATCTGCCGCACGTCGTCGGCGTGGATCATGAGCGGGCGTTCGTTGTGGAGGAAGGGGAGCATCGCCTCCCAGGCCGGCACCGCCTGCGCGTCGCGGATCGAGCCCGCCGCCCGCGCCTTCGCGTACGAGCGCCCTTCCTCGAAGAATTCCTCCAGCTCCTTCAGCCGCGCGCGGCGTTCCTCGGCCTGTTTCTCGGGGGGCTTCCACTCGTCCTTCGGCCGGCGGCGCTCGGGCGGCGTCACGCTGAGGCCCATGCCGGGCCAGACGACGTGGAGGGCGACGGGGGTGCGGACGGTCATGTCCTCCCAGGTCCAGCCGTCGAGCCGGATGAGGGCGCTCTGTCCCGTGACGACGCCGCCGCTCGGGACGACGAGCGCGTGCGTCAGGCCGTTCGCGCGGGCGACGGGGATGAGCTCGGAGTCGGGGTTGACGGAAACCGCGGCCTCCACGTCGGGCTTGTATTCGCCGACCTCGTCGGTGTCGTTCGTCGCGCGCACGGCGCCGATTTCGGTCAGGCCCAGCGACGACGTCGCCTGGATCAGCCCGGGGTAGAGGTGCAGCCCCTTGAGGTCCACGACGGTCGCGCCGGGGGCGTCGAGGGAAGCGCCGACCGCGGCGATCCGTCCGTCGCGGACGAGGACGTCGCCGGGGGCGAGCGTCTCGCCGGAGACCGTGTGGACCGTGGCTCCCTTGAGGAGAAGTTCCTCCCCCGAAGCGGCGGACGATCCCAGGACCGCGAGCGCCAGAAGCAGGTGTCTCACTTGCGTCCCTCCTCGATGCAGTGCGCCCCCATGCAGTCGACCTCCCAGCCGTGGTCGTAACGGAGTTCGAGCGACGACTCCCAGAATTTCTTTTCGCCCTCCTTGTCGCGGCCGCCCGGCCCGCCCTGCGGCATCTTCTTCGCCTTGTCGCGAAGCGCCTCCCACTCTTTCCGCCGGGCCTCCGTCCGCGCCGCGTCCTTCGAGCGGTCGAAGTACTTCCGTCCCTCGATCCACGTCTGGAGGCACACCGTGCCGCTGTCGAGCGGCGAACCCGACCAGATCGCGAAGTCGGCGTGTTTGCCGGGTTCCAGCGAACCGACCCAGGCGTCGACGCGCAGCTGCTTCGCCGGGTTCAGTGTCACGAACTTGAGCGCCTCTTCCTCCGGCACGCCCCCGTACTTCACGGCCTTGGCGGCCTCGAGGTACATCCTCCGCGCCAGCTCCGACGAGTCCGAGTTGAACGACACCAGCATCCCGCGCTCGCGCATCAGCGCTCCGGCGTAGGGAATCGCGTCGTAGACCTCGAACTTGTACGCCCACCAGTCCGAGAAGCAGGACCCGCCGGCCCCGTGCTTCGCGACCTCGTCGGCCACCTTGTAGCCCTCCAGTACGTGCTGGAACGTCCCGATCCGCACGCCGAGTCCTTCCATCAGCCGCACCAGCATCAGGATCTCGTCCGCACGGTACGAGTGGCAGTGGATCAGTCTCTTCGCCTCCAGGATCTCCCCCAGCGCCTCGAGTTCGAGATCCCGCCGCACCGGCTGCTTCTCCTCCCCCGACTTCTGCTCCCGGTTGAAGAACTCCCAGGCCGCGAGGTACTGGCGCGCCGCGGTGAAGCGGTTCGCGACGAACGTCCTGACGCCCATGCGGGTCTGGGGGAAGCGCGTCGTGAATTTCTCGCCCCAGTTGGACTGTTTGACGTTTTCGCCCAGCGCGAACTTGATCCCGGGGATGGCCTCGCGGAACTTCAGTCCCTCGGGCGGCGCGCCGTCGCGCAGCTTGATGACGCAGTTCTGGCCGCCGATCGGGTTGGCGGAGCCGTGGAGCAGGTTGGCGCAGGTCAGCCCGCCCGCGAGTTCCTGATAGATATTGTCGGTTTCCGAATTCACGACATCGCCGATGCGCACCATGGCGGAGGAGGGAATTGTGCCTTCGTTGACGTCGCCGACGATGGCCATGTGGCTGTGGCAGTCGAGGAGCCCCGGGGTGACGTGGAGGCCCTTGCCGTCGATCACGAGCGCATCTGCGGGCGCGGCGAGGTCCTTCCCGACGGCCCGGACCTTGCCGTCCGAAAACAGAACATCGGCATTCTCGAGCCGGCCCTGCGGGCCGCACGTCCAGACCGTCGCGCCCCTGACCATGATCGCCTCCGGAGCCTCCGTCCAGCCGCGTCCCTCCTGCGGCGACCGCGCCGTCCGCGACGCCGCCAGCCCGCGCGCCTCCTCTTCCTCCTTCTTCTTCCGCTTCTCGTCCTCGCCTTCCTTCGGCTTCGCCGCCTCGCCCGGCTTCACTTGGAACGGCCGGCCGTCCACCCAGACCGCGGCGATGCGCGACTTCGGATCGAAGTACGAGCCCTCCACGATCGTCAGGTTCGCGATCTTTCCGGCCTCGATCGTCCCCGTGCGCTCCGACACGCCGCAGAGCCGCGCCGGGACCGTCGTCAGCGCGGCGAGCGCGTCGTCCTCCGTCAGCCCGCGGTCGATCGCCGCCCGCACGTTCTTCCGGAACGCGCCGCGGTCGCCCAGCCCGTGCATCGTGAGCGCCACGTCGAGCCCCTGCGCACGCAGCACCGCCGCGTCCTCCGGCGCCCAGTCCCACGCGCGCAGCTGGTCGAGCGACACCTGCGTCCAGTCGTCGTCCTCCTCCAGCTTCGGCGCGACCGGGTAGTTCACCGGCACCACCATCGCCGCCCCCGCTTCCTTCGCCACGTCCGACCGCCGCCACTCCTGCCCCGAGGCGCGGATCGCGAATTTCACGCCGAACTCCTTCGCGACGCGCGCGGCAAAGTCCACCTGGAGGGCGCTCTCGACCTCGATGAGAAGCGTCGTCTCGCCGCGGAGCACCGACCCCAGCGCCTCCAGCGACGGGTCGTGCGCCGGCCGCTTCCGGAATTTCGCCATCCGCTGGTAGTGGGCCTGGTCCCGCGCGTACCAGTCGGCGTCGAGAAAGGTCTGCCGGATGGCGGCGAGCCGGGCCATTAGCGAATCGGGATAAGTTTCGTTCTCCCAGTCGCCGCCGCCGCCGCCGGCGAGGGAGGCGTGCTGGAAAGTGTCGGCGCGGAGGATCGCGCGGTTCGGGTCGCCTTCGAGGAGCAGGACGAACACGCCCGTGCCGCGCAGCACTCCGGCCGCGGGCGCGACGTTCGCGGCGGCGAATCCCTGTTCGCGAAGCGCCTCGATCAGCTTCGGGTCCGGCGCGTACGTCGCGGCGGCGCGCTTCTCCGGCACGATCGCCGCCAGCGCCGCGCCCGGTCCCGGCGCGCCCGGGTCCGGCTGCGTTCCCGGCGCGCCGTGGAATCCCGTGTCCGCCGCCCGGGGAGACTCGCCGCGAGGGCGCTCCGGCTTCGGCTCGGCCCCCTCGATCACGAGGTAGGCCTCGATGAACCCCGCGTACACCGTGTGCCCCTTGAGGTCCCACACACGCGCGTCCGCCGGCACCGCGACCTCCGGCCCGCCTACCGCCACGATCAGCCCGTCCCTCAGGATGACCGTCCCCGGATCCACCACCTTCCCCGGCGCCGTCACCACCCGCGCGTTCGTCAGCGCGTGCACCCCCGGCGGCTCCGGCCGCGCACCCGGCGGACGCAACTCCTGGGCCGAAACGCCGAGCGGGAAGAGCAGAACGATCCACAGCGCGAATGTCCGGAACATGGCGGCTCCCCTGATTGACGACAAGGCGGGGAAGCGTACCCCTTCCGCAAGACGCGGTTCAATTGATTTGCCCGCCGCCCCGTATATTCCCGGGATGACGAACATCCGCCTCTTCCACGTCGACGCCTTCGCTTCCGCCGTCTTCTCCGGCAACCCCGCCGCCGTCTGCCCGCTCGACGTTTGGCTCGACGAGGCCGCGATGCAGTCCATCGCGGGCGAGAACAACCTCTCCGAAACCGCATTCGTCGTCCGTGAGCGCGACGGCTGGAAGATCCGCTGGTTCACGCCGACCTGCGAAGTCGACCTCTGCGGCCACGCGACGCTCGCCTCGGCCTGGGTCGTCTTCAACCGCCTCGACCCCGGCTCGTCGTCCGTGACCTTTTCTTCGCGAAGCGGCCCGTTAACCGTCACGCGAGAAGGCGACTTCCTCGCACTCGACTTTCCCGCGCGGCCGCCCGCGCCGTGCGCCACCCCGCCCGGGCTGCTCGAGGGCCTCGGCCGCGCCCCGCGGGAAGTCCAGCGCGCCCGCGACCTCATGGCCGTCTACGAACGGGAGGAAGACGTCCGCGCCCTCACCCCCGACTTCGCCCGCCTCGCCACCCTCGACTCGGTCGGCGTCATCGTCACCGCCCCCGGCCGCGACGTCGACTTCGTCTCGCGCTTCTTCGCCCCCGGCCACGGTGTCCTCGAGGATCCGGTGACCGGCTCCTCGCACTGCACGCTCATCCCCTGGTGGGCAAAGCGCCTCGGGAAGACGGAACTCCGCGCCCGCCAGGTGTCCCGCCGCGGCGGCGAGTTGACCTGCGCCCTGCGCGGGGACCGCGTGAAAATTGCCGGGAAGGTCGCGCCGTACCTGGAGGGTATGATCGCGCTCTGATAAGGAGACGGGCATGTTCCCCCTGCGCCCTCTGGCTCTCGCCCTCCTCGCCTCATCGGCGATTGCCGACCCTGTCCCGCGCTGGAAACTCGACGCTACGCCGAATCCGCCTGAGAGATTCACTCACGAGGAAGGGGTCTACTGGGTCGTCTCCTGCGAACTGACGAACCGCGGTCCAGAGCCCGCGCCGCTTGCGCTGCAGTTCACGCTCTACAGGAAAGGTGAATCCTCGCTTGCCGGCGGCTTCTATCCGGAAGTGACCGACGCGTTTGCAGCCCACACGGAGGGACTCGATCGCCTCAATCCGGGCGTGCGCGGGGAAGCGCTTCTGCGCCTTCGTGAGCGAGGCCGCTGGCTGACGGGCTCGGATCTGCGGAAGAGAAGGGAACTGCGGAAGGATGAGTCCCTCCATACGATCGCTGTCTTCCGCGACGACGGCCGGACGGGCCGCGCGTTCGACGTGCTCGTGTCCGGTCTATCGGATCCCGCAGTGCAGCGCGACCGCAGCCTCCGGGACTTGTCGCTCAGCCTGCGGCATGAGAACCGCCTCTTGCGTCTCCGCTGCGAATCTGGATCTGGCCGCGTCGAGATCGCGCGCACCGATGAAGTCGTCCATGCGCCTCCGGCCCCGTTCGCGAAGGAGCGCATCCCCGGGCTCGTCGATGATCTGGAGTCGGACGACGTCACGGTCCGAAGGGTGGCAATGGAGCTCCTGGTCCGATACGTGCGGCCGGAATCTCCTCCGCTGGAGACGATCGGTCCAGCCGGGATTCCCCCGAATCCCGGTCCTGCCGTCCTGCCTTTCCGCGCGCCCGAAACGGAGTTCGCGGCCTGGAGGCGCGATTTTGCGGCGGAATTGATGCGTCGCGGGCCGGACACCTACGGCCGGACGATCGAGGCCCTCCTCGACGACGATCAGCACACGGATTTCGGCTACGCCCGCGCCATGACCGACGCGCTTCGTTCCGATGACCCGACCATTTCGAGATTCGCGCTGCAGCTCGCGTTCGAGCAGTTCTTCCAGAGCACTTTCGGCGACGAGTTCCTCCTCGACGCCGCCCGCCCCGACATCCAGGTGACCTGGGAAACCCGCCTCGTCGTCGCTTCATGGCGCGAGTGGTGGCACCGGCACGGCACGCGGGTACGCTGGGACGACTGGACGCGGGACTGGTCCCCTGCCTGGAAGTAGGTCCTATCTGTCCCCGACCCGCGCCCGGAGAAGCTTCTTCCCGTCTTCGGACAGCCCGAGCCGCTCGATTTCCTTCTCGAGCTGCTCCTTCGTCCCGTCGCCGCCGAGATAGCCGTTCACCCGCGCGGCCGCGGTCGAGTTCACGAAGTCCTCGTCCTTCCCGAACATCGCCTTGAACTCCCTGGCGAGCTCGCGCGCGTTCCGAAGCGAGTATTTCTGGTGGTAGTCCTCGGCCCACGTGAACGTCCCGAGCGGTTCGATGTCCGTCGTGACCTTCCCGCGCTCCTTCTCGACTTTCGCCTTCGTCTCGAGCGCGAGCTTCTTCTGCCCGTCGTTCGCATAGAAGATCGCCGAGCGGTACTGCCGGCTCCACGACTGCGCGCACGGGTTGTGCGAGTCCCACACGATCGCGAGCAGGTCCGCGTAGGTCGTTTTCTCCGGGTCGAAATCCACCTGGAACGACTCCGTGTGGTCCCCGAGGTCGCGGTACGTCGGGTTCTTCTTCGTCCCGCCCGCATACCCCACCCGCGTGCGGATCACGCCCGGCAACGCCCCGAACTGGGCGTCGGGTCCCCAGAATCACCCCAGCGCGAACGTCGCCGTCTCGAATTTCGCCGGCGCGTCCCGGTCGATCGGCGGAACGACGGCGTCCTTCTTCCCGGCCGCGGCGGCGGGCGACATCGGATCCTCCTCTTTCCCCGGCTCCCCGCAGACCGCGAGCGCGGCCAGGCCGAGCAGCAGGGCGACATTGCGGATGAGGTTCATCGTGTTCCTCCTTCCGGAGAGTATACGGGGAAGAGCCCCGCGCGGATTCAGCCCTTTCACCTCGCATCCGCGCGGATCCTGATCAGCACGACCGCGGACTCCAGCTTCCCCTCGGCGCCCCCCGGCCGGGAGAGATCCCCTCCCAGCCGCCGGAGACCCGCCTGGTACGCCTCGTCGGAAATCGTGAGCAGCTGCGAGCACGACGCCCGCTCCCTCACCGCACCGGCGAACTGCCTCAGCGTCTGGACCACGGGCAGCCTCGCGCTCGACGAAACCACGTCCGGGAATCCCGCTTCGCGCAGGCCCTCTTCGATCGCCGCCGGCTTCATGAAGTCCCGCCGGTCCGCCTCCAGCGCCTCCGGGAAGTACGCGTACAGCGGAGAGTCCGCCATGGCCCATGGGTCGATGTTGCTCATCACAAACCGCCCGCCGGGGCGCAGCACCCGCCGGATCTCGCCCAGCATCCGCCGCTTCCGCATGACGTGATGAAAGGAGAACTGGTTGATGGCGAAGTCGAACGTGGCGGAGTGGAAGGGGAGGTCCGCGCCGTCGCCGCGGATCCAGGCGATGTCGCGCGACTTGGAGAGCGCGCTGCGGAGCATGCCGCGGAACGGGTCGAGGCCGGCGAACCGCGCGTGCGGCCAGCACGGCCGGTTCGCGACGAGCTGATTTCCCGTTCCACAGCCGGCGTCCAGCACCGACGGCCCCTTCAATCCCAGATCCGGACGCGCCCGGAGAAACTCTGCGAGGTCCGGGTCGGCGCTTTTGTTCCGGTACGGCTGGGCGTCGTAGCCTTCGGCGATGCGGTCGTAATCGAGGCGCATCAGGGGATCATCCAGTGGGGGACGGGGGAAGCGTACCAGCGGAAGATCTGGCGGAGGCTGGCGAAGACGAGGAGGGAGGAGGCGAGGTTGAAGGCCACGGTGAGGAGCCCCGCAGGCACGGCCCAAGGGCCGCGAGGTTCGATTCTCGCGGTGCAGGCCACGGCCACGCCCTGGATCAGGAAGAACGCGGCCTGGAATCCCTGGACCCGGCCGATTGCGATAGCGGCGATGTACTCGTGGATGACGGCAGAAACGGCGAAGGCGAACATCAATCCGGACCGGAGCCGGCGTCCCGCCGCGGGGCGCGCGACGTCCTCGAACAGGAACTGACCGATCGGACGGTTCCAGCGGCGCCAGAAATCGGCGGGGGTGCGCGCGAGCCAGACGCGGTCCATGATGCGCCGCCCGCGCCCTCCGGCGGCCACCCAACCCGCGAACAGGAGGTCCATCCCGCCGGTCATCGCGAGGACTCCGGCGGCTGCGAGGACCGCGTGCTCCAGCGCGAACGTCCGCGGCAGCGTGACATGAAGGAGCGCGAACAGGCCCGCCGCGATTCCCGCGGCCAGTGCTCCTTCCCACGCCAGCAGCGCCGCGGCCCGTCCGCGCGGCCGCGGCTCCGCCGACAGCCTGCGCTCCACCATCGAGAACGGAGAGGCGAGGTACCCGAGCCAGTTTCCCCACCCGGGCACCCGCCCGAGCGACGCTCCCCGGTGGAGGTCCCATATCTTCGCGGCCAGCGTCCAGCACGCCATCGCGACGTAGAGTCTCACGTGCGGTGGGCCGTCGACGAAGGCCGGCAGCGCCAGCGTGATGGACGCGAGCGGGAGGAGCAGCGCGATGCGCCCGACCGCGGAGCGGGGCAGACACAATCTGAAGGAAACCGCCGCCGCGCCCGCGACCGCGAGCGGCACAGCCCAGGGCAGCGCGGGAGCTTCCAAGGCCCCGCTATTTGCCCTGCTTCTTGTGCCGGTACGGCTGCTCCAGCATCAGCACCGCGAGCGAGGTCGTGAACACCCGCCCGCCGACGTCGATCTCGTACGTCCCCTCGTTGTTCCACGAGCCCTTCGCGCACCCGTCCTTCACCTGCTTCGACAGAAGCGCGCTCTTCACCGCCCCGAAATAGCTGGTCCATAGCCCGCCGCCCTTGTGGAAGCTCGCGATCGTGCCGTAGTACCACTGGTAGAGGTTCAGGTTGCCGACCTGGAACTTCTCCTTGTAGCCCGGCACCGACTGCCACTCGATCATCCAGGCGGGGAGGTCGGCGGCGACGCAGCCGAGGTGGAGCGCGTGCCGCGGGCCGTCGGTGCCGACGTCGAGGAGCTCCCGGATGGCGGCGCCGCTGTGCGCGTTCGTGCGCGTGGGCGTGTAGCCGAAAGAGCGGCCGTTCTTGAGGTACGCGAGCCGCCCCTTGTGCTCCTCCAGCGAGTTCAGGTACGCGTCCACCCGCTTCGCCATGTCCTCCGGCAGCTTCGCGCCCGCGTCCCGCGACGCCACGAGCCCCTGCACGACGAACGCCGTATACGGCACGTCGCCGCCGCCGCGAAATCCGCCCGCGTACGCCCACGCGCCGTCTTCCTCGCGCCCCTGGATCAGACTGTCCGCGAGCGAGTCCACCGATTCCTTCCACCGCCCCTTGCGCTCCATCGCCTCGGCCTCCGAGAGCGCCTCCAGGGCGAGCGCCATGCCCCAGGAAGAGCGGGGGCGCTGAAGGGTCCGGAGCGCGCGGTCCAGGAGCTTCTGGTAATCGTCGCCCTCGGGGTCCGGCACGACGCCGTGCCCGAGGAACGCCAGCGCGCAGAATGCCGTCTCGGCGTCGTTGTACGGGTGAGGCACCGCTTCGCCGTGGTGGCCTCCGCCAATGCCCTCGCACTTCTTTCCCTGACAATGCGAGTTGTAAGTGTCCGCCTTCCAGCCCCCGCCCTCCTCGGCATGCCGAGCGAGCCAGTCGAGCCCCGCTACCACCGCCGCCTCGGTCTTCTCCGTCCCGCCGTACTTCTTGTTCGCCGCTTCACGCTCCTTCTGATCCGTGCGCGGTCCGAGGAGTTTCGGTTCGGGAAGCGTGGATTCTTCCTGGGCGGGAAGCGCGGCTGGGAGGAGGAGCGCGAGGAGGAGGGGGAGGACGCCCGGGCGCAGGATCATGGAGGTCTCCGGAAGGGGCGCCCCCCTCGGCGCACGTGAGGGAGGGTAGCAACGGAGGCGGGGGTGGATCAAGGGTAGCCAGAAGCCATAAGCCAGAAGCGACGTCCGGCGTTGGCTGACCGAGGACCCCTGGCCGCCATCCCGTCGGTTACCATTCTCCGAATGCCACGTTTCCGCCGCTTCGTCACCGCGATCGCCGTCCTCGGCGCGGTCGTCGGCCTCATCGCGATCGTCGCGGTGTGGCGGCGCGACCGGATGGCGCGGGCGATCCGCGAGCTGAAGCGGGAGCACCCCGGGCGCATCGCGTGGTGGCGCGACACGAATCTATACGTTCTGGATATGGAGGACCTCGGAGAGGCCCGGAGGGCGCGCCGGGTGCCGCTGGGCGAGGAGCCCGTCGCGATCCGGTGGTCGGGCGACGGGCGCACCGTATACGCGGTGTTCGAGGGCGGGACGATCATGGACGACGTTCACCGCGTCGAGGCGGTCGACACGCAGTCCGGCCTCCGACGGATCGTGCTCAATCTCGGGACGCAGGGGCTCGAGGACAACGACATGAAGCCTGAGGACCTGCGCGTGGAGTCCTACGGCGATGCCGAGGCCGAGCAGGAGCGCCTCTACTTTCACCTCGGCACGGGGGAGTGGTACAGCATCGAGTCGAAACGCCCGCGCATCCGCCCGGAGCAGGGTCCGCCGGCGGGCGCACGCGATCAGAAACGCTGCCCCGACGGGAAGCACCGTCTCGACGTCGAGAGCGGCGACGAAGACTCATCGCTGTGGATCAAGGGCCCCGGTCCGAACATCTGCGTCACCGAGAACGACGTCGAGGACGAGGGCGCGTGGTGGTTCGAGCCGAAGTAGTTTTTTCGGCCCAGGCCTTGAGACCCCCCAGCAGCCCCTTCCATCCGCTCCGGATCGGCTTCTCCATTCCCTTTTCCATCGCGCCGTAGAGGCAGTCCACGACGTGTACCGTCGTGGTCTTTCCCTCCGGCTTGAGCAGGATGCGCGCGAGGCTCGTCGCGGGCCCTCCCATTTCCGGCAGCATCTGCCCGGACAGTTCGAGCCAGCTTCCGGTGCGCAGTCCGACGACGTTCCACCAGATCAGCCCGCCGCCGCCGCCCCAGTCTTCCAGCACCCGCCCGCCCAGCCTCGGTTCGATGACGATCCGCAGCGCCCTGGGGTTCATGACGATCTGGTGCGGCCACCACTTCCACGTATCCCTCACCAGCGCCTTCCACACCCGCGCGCGCGGCGCGGCGATGGATGTTTTCATTTCGATGCGGATGGCGCGGCAGGTCGAGACGGTTTTCGAAGCCATGCGTTCCTCCCGGGGTTTCCCGATCCGGGCGGGAGTGTATCGCGCAGGGAGACTGAAACCACTTTTCGACTTGCCTATCGACTATGGCGACTTGACTTAGTGTAGTTTGTACACTATCATTTCCATCAGCAGGAGATCCCAAAGGGGCGCTGATTGCGACCGGAAGGAGGATGCCATGTTCGGATTTCGCCATCACCATGCACGGCCCGACACTTGGGTCCGGCTCGTCCGGGCGGGCAAAACCGTCAGGGACGGGATCGGCATCGACGTCTGGCGTACTCCAGGATCCACCCTCGTCGTCGTTCCCGTCGGACTGCGTGAGACGGGCTTCCGCTGCCGCACCCGCACCGGCAGCGGGAACCTGGCTTGGCTCGATGGCCAGATCGAGTGGCGCTTCACAGATCCCCAGACAGCGGCCGCGCGATTCGACTTCACACTCTCCGGAGAGGACCCCACACCCGGAGATGGATTGGACCGGTTCGAAGCGTGCCTGCGAAGGGAGGTGCGTGCCGCCCTCCGCATGGAAACCGCAAGCCGGAACGGGGCGGGAATCGACGTTCAATCGGAAGACGTGGCCCGGAGCGTAAGGGAGGCCGTTCGCAGAAGCGAATTCATCGTCGGGTTGTGTGTGGAAATCGCCGCACTCTGGCTGGAGGATCCGACCCTCTCCGGAAAGGACGTCAGCGCCGCGCCCGCCGTCGACCTGACCAACGTCTATCCGACAGGGGTTCTCTCGAGCCACCCGCTCGCCGAAGCCTGGCGCAGGGAGGTGTCGCTTCTCGCGAGGATGGCGCCCAGCTTTGTCGGGCCGCTGGACTGATCGAAGCTAGTGTCGGGCGCTTCTGGCCTCTATGTGCCTTTTCGTGGCCAATCACGACCGTCCATCGCTACCAAATCGTCCCGCCGCGCGGTGATTTTCGGAGCGAGTCGCTCAGTATTTCGCGCGCACGTACTTCTCCCAGAGCCCGTCGAGCTCGGACAGGGACGACACCCCGAGCGCCTCCTTCGCCGCATCCTCGGGCCTGCTCCCGCGGCTCAATTCCGCGACGAACGCCTTGAAGCCCTCCTTCTTCTCCGCCACCAGCCAGTCCACGACGCTCCACGCCTTCATCGAACGCCTCATGTTCATCCCGGTCAGATCGCTCGCGAACAACTCCCCCAGCCCGGGATCCAGCCCCTCCCGCTCCAGCCGCTTCATTTCAGCTTTCCACTCCCGCATGTCCTCGAAATCCCTCCCGCCGCCCGCCGAGGTGGAGAAGCCCGAGCAGTAGAGCTTCGCCGAATGGAGCAGCCGGTCGGTCACCCAGTACGAGATTCCCTCGTAGAGCCACGCCGGGTAGGGGAAGACGGCGTAGAGCTGGCAGAAGAGGACGTGCACGGTCATGTGGGAGACGAAGTCGCGCACGTACTCCCAGTCCTTCGGTCCCTGGAACCCTGCGAAGGCGGGCGGCGACAGGACCGGATATCCTCCGGCCGCCGCGTAGGCCTTCTTCCATTCCTTCCCGATCGCGGGGTCGGCCTGGACGTACCGCGCGTACGTTTCGTTGTCCTTGTAGATCATCGCGTGGATTTCGTCGGGGAAGTCGTCCGCATCCCTGTCGAACATCTCGAGGAAGATCTCGCGCGAGGTCTCGGCGACCTGGACGAGTTCGGCGATCTGGGCGTCGGTCCAGGGGCCTTCGACGAAGAAGTGTTTCGAGCGGCGCTTTGCGTGCGAGACGCCCAGCGCCTGCTCCACCTCAGACTTGCCCGCGACGGCTTCGCCTCTGGGCGCGTCTTTCAACCTGCCTGCGGCCGCGTCGCGTCTGGCCACATCGTCGGGCGGCACCCAGACGTCCCCCTGCTTGACGTGACCGAGGCCGAGACGCGCCTTCTCGCTCGCGGGATCGTAGCGGTCCACGACCCGGCGCCACAGTTCGATCGACTCGGGCCTGAGTCCCGCCTTCTGCGCCCAGTCGGCCAGCACGAGAAAGTCCTTCGACAGCTTCTTCCCAGCCTCGCGGCGCTTTTTGTCCAGTTCCTCCAGGAGCCCGGGCACGCTCGCCGCCGGCGCCTCCGCGCCCTTCTTCGGCGGGTTCTTCGGGTCGTCCACCCACGCCCCGTTCTCGAGCTTCCGCCCCAGCGCCTTCTGCGCCTCGGCGTTCGTCGGGTCGAGTTCCGCCGCCTGCGCCCACTCCGGGTGCGCTTCGTTGAACAGTTTTTTCGAAGCGGCCCATTTCGCGATCGCGGCGTGCTCTCTTCCCGCCTTCTGGTAGAGCGCGTCGCGCTTTTTCGGCCACTCGGTCTGCGGGTCGAGCGGGGTTTCGGCGGAGACACAGGAAGCGGCGAGGGCGAGCACGGCCAGGCTTCGGATTCTCACGGGTCCAGGCCTCCCTATGGACAACGGAGGCATCATAGCTCTTCGCGCGCGACGGAGGCGGATTCGAACCCGCTATCTCCGGCCCCCCTTCAGAATCCCTTCCAGCACTCCCACGTACCGCAGGAACGCCGCGCGCCCCTTCCGCGTGATCCCCGCTTCCGTCCGCGGCTTGCGGTCGACGAAACTCTTCTTCACCTCGACGTACCCCGCTTCCTCCAGGGCCCGCAGGTGGACGCTGAGGTTGCCGTCGCTCATCTCGAGGTGGCGTTTCATTTCGGAGAACGTCATGGTTTCCGCGCAGGCGAGGAGGGAGACGATGCCGAGGCGAGCGCGCTCGTGGATGACGGGGTCGAGCTTATCGATCTTCAACGGGATCGAAGTGGACGGCGTCATGGGACTCCCGGGGTTGGAGGAGGAGGAGGGTGCCGAGGAGGATGTGGAGGGCGCCGGTGGCGAGGCCGGGCCAGCGCGCGCCGCGGTCCATGAGCGCGCGGATCATCTCCAGCCGGGCTTCGGCCTCGCGGATTTTCATCGTTCGGCGCTTCCAGGATCGAGGGCTTCGAAGCAGAGGCCGCGTTCGCCGGTGGTAAAGGGGCCTTCGGAGATGAGGGGGCGGAAGGAGTACGCCATCTGGAGGCCGACGAAGAGCACGACGAGGACCCAGACGGTGAGGAAGCCGCCGTTGACGGCGGGGGCCTGGTTGCGCGCGGCGCTCAGGAGCGTGCGCGTGCTGCGCAGCAGGCGTTCGCCGTAGGCGAGGGCGACGACGAAGACGGCGATGTGGAGGACGGTGAGGAAGCCGAGGCCGCCGGTGGAGACGGTGAAGAACCAGGCGATGGGGGCGAAGGCGGCGAGGATGGTGGTGGCGGCGGCGGTGAGGAGGAAGATGAGGGCGACGGACTGGCGGAAGGAGAGGGTGGAGCCGAGGATCGAATTGAAGACGTAGAAGGTCGGGGTGCAGATGAGCGCGGTGCCGAGCACGATGATCGGCAGTTTCACGGCGGCGTACAGCGTCTGCAGCCCGGGCTGGAACATGCCGAGCACGGCGCCGTACGCTGCGGCGAACAGGAACGAGCTGAGGAAAAAGGAGCAGACGTAGTCGCCGATGTGGCGCTCTTCGGCGATATCGCGCGAGATGGCGCCGCGCGATTTCAGGAGCGCGCCGACGACGGCAAGGCGGGAGAACAGGCCGTTGGTGAGGACGGCGGAGTCGAAGGCGGGCTCGGCGGGCGCGGGGACAGGCGTTACGTCGGACATGGCGCTTCTCCGGAATCTCGGGACTCGGATCGGATCGGTTTTCTGCCGGAACAACCCGGCGGCGTCACAGACGGCTCGGAAGAGCTGCCAGAGCGTCCAGCCGGCGAAGGCGAGGACGCTGAGGGCGACGGCGAGGACCGGAATCCACATCATGGAAGGAGCGCCCTCAGGACCCCGTAAACGCTCTCATAGAAATTCCCCTGCAGGTTTTCACGGAGCGGGATGAACCGGTCGTCGCGGACGGTGTAGCCGACCCACGGCTTGAGCAGCCACGCCATCTGGGCGCCGGTGAACTGGTAGACGAGGATCCAGGCGGCGGTGAGGCCGCGGGAGCCGAGGCGGGCGCGGCAGCGCGCCACGCCGGCGATGCCGCCGGCGGCGACGGAGGCGGTGAGGGCGAGGATGAGA
>JACPRD010000127.1 GCA_016190145.1 Planctomycetota bacterium
ATCCGGACGCGCGTCAAATTCACAATTCAAAATTCATAATTCAAAATTGTCTTTCGCCGACCCCTCAGGCCGGTATCGACTTGTCCGACATCCGGAATACCTCCATCACTTCCTCCGCCGTCCCCGCCTCCATCAGCCGATCCCTCAGATAGTCGCTCAGCAGCAACGACGAAATCTTCTCCAGAATGTGCAGGTGCGCCCCCTCGTCGTGCGGCGGCGACAGAATCAGAAACACCAGGTGCACAGGCTTGCCGTCGATCGCGTCGAACGGCAACCCCTCCTTCGACCGCCCCAGCGCCGCCGCCGGCCGCGCCAGTCCCTCCACCCTCCCGTGCGGAATCGCCACCCCCATCCCCAGCCCCGTGCTCGACAGCGCCTCCCGCTTCATCGCCGCCGCCACCGCCTTCCCCCCGTCCACGTCCGCCCGCGCCCGCGCAATCCCCAGCGCCAGCCGCTTCACGATCTCCTCCTTCGTCCCCCGTTCGAGATCGAGAACCACCGCTTCCGCCGCCACCAGCTCCGACAGCCGGTACTCCTTCACCTGCTCGAACTCGTCCCGGATGGTTCCCACGAGTTCCTCGAGCACGTCCTCCATCGTGATGATTCCCAGGAGCTGCCCGTACTTCTCGACGGTGGCGAGGTGGGGGTTATTGGAATGGAAGCGCCTGAGGATTTCCTCGAGGGGCATGGCAGGGTCGACGCGCAGGACGGGGCGCGCGACCGCGCGGAGGTCGACCTTGCCGGTGCGCGCGATCTGGAGGGCGATGTCCTTGATGTGGACTTCCTTTTCGATGCGCGGGCCGGAGAGGGGGTAGCGGGAATGCAGGGTGTGCTCGACGATTTCGAGGTTGTCGCTCCAGGGCTTGTCGGGGTCGAGGGTGGCGACCTTGGAGGCGGGGGTCATGATGTCGCCGACGGTGAGCGTGCCGAAGTCGATGACGTTCTCCATCATGAGGAGGCGCGAAAGGGTGAACATGCCCTGTTCGTGGCCGGCGGAGAGGATCATCTTGAGTTCGGTTTCGCTGTGGGCGACCTCGCGGACGGAGCCGGGGGCGACGCCGATCAGGCGGAGGATGCCGTTCGACGTGACGTTCAGGAGCCACATGGCGGGGAAGAAGATCATGTGGAAGAACCGGAGGGGGCGCGCGGCCATGAGCGCGGCGGATTCCGTCTTCCGGATGGCGACGGATTTCGGCGCGAGCTCGCCGACGACGACGTGGACGAACGTGATGAACGCGAACGCGACGGCGATGGAGATCGAGTGGGTCACCGCCGGCCGCCACGCGCCGACGCCGTCCAGCAGCGGTTGCAGGAGCCGGGCGAAGGCGGGCTCGCCGACCCAGCCGAGGCCGAGGCTCGCCACGGTGATGCCGAGCTGGCAGGTGGAGAGGTACGCGTCCATCTGCCCCACCACGACCAGCATGTGCCCCGCGTTGACGTTCCCCCCGTCCGCCAGCTCCCGGAGGCGCGTCGCGCGCACCTTGACCAGCGCGAACTCCGCGAGCACGAAGAAGCCGTTGAGAAAGACGAGAGCCGCGGCGGCGACGATGTAGGCGATCTGGAGAAGCATGACGTGCGGGACACGTTAACGGGCGCCGGACGTTCTTGGAAGTGGCAACGGTTCATCGGCGTTCGGAGTTCGGCGTTCGGAGTTCGGAGTTGGGCCCCGGTCGGGCGGATTCTGGACGGGGAGGGCGACCGCCTCAATGCCAGTGGATTCGCGAAAGGCCGGCCGGCGGCCGAAACGCCGAACTCCGAACTCCGAACGCCGAACCCGATCGCGCGACGGCACTCCGGACAGCGAAAAGCCGCGGGTTCAGTGCTCGGCCGAAAGGTGAAGCTCTTCCGGCGCGAGAAACCACAGCTTCCCGTCGCGGTACGTCACCACCACCGGCGCGCTCTTCTTCAGTATCCGGATCACCTCCTCCGCCGGCTGCTCGATCGGCTTGAACGAGTACCGCGCGGCGCGGCGCCAGGAGGTGGGGTCGATCACGACCGGAACTTCGAGCGCCCGCCCGAGCGCCTCCGCCAGGTCCCGCAGGCTCATGTCGTCGCCGCCGACCGTCACGGGCTTCTTGAAGAACTGCCGCTCCGCGTCGAGCCGCCCCTTGCGCTCGTCCTCGCGCGCGCTCGTCTCCTTCTTCTCCGCGTCGAGCTGGTCCCGCGTCAGCACGATCACCGAGTCGTCCGTCACCGTGAACGTGAACCCCAGCGGCTCCAAACCCCGCCTGAGAAACGAGTCCACCGACTCCCCCTCGAGCGGCGTCATCGTCGGCACCCGCGGCGGATTCTCCACCGGCCGCGTCACGATGTTCACCTCCGCCACCTGCATCACGAACTCCAGGAACCCCTGTAAATCCGTCTCCCGGATCTGCCGCGCCGCGATCGCCGTGTCCCGCAGTTTCCGCGCCAGCGCCGGCTCGTGCACCACCCCCGCGTTCCGGTCCGCCAGCACCGCCGCGCGCGTCCCCTGGAGATCCGCGAAGTCGAAATACCCCGCCGGTGCATACGCCGTCAGCTTGTCCTTCGGCAGCACCCAGAGCTCCCCCGCCTGGTTCACAATCCACGCGAGATCCGCCATCCGCGTCACCAGGTCCAGCGCCGCGATCGCCTCCAGCTCGTCCACGCGGAACGTGCAACTCACGGAAGCGGCCGCCGGGTCGAGCCGCGCGTCGAGCCCGAACCGCGTCGCCAGCTCCCCGAACGCCTCCGCCAGCGACAGGTCCTCCCACTCCACCGTGAGCTTCGTCTTCTTCCACTTGTCGAGCGTCTTCTCGCGAAGCGCCACGTACTCGCCCAGCCCGCTCGGCGTCGCCTCCGGATCGATCTTCGAGCCCGACTCGAGATCCGATTGCCGGATCAGCCCCGCCTTGCTCTTCGCAAAATCGCTCGGCCCCTTCTTCGCCTTCGCGCCGCTTCCCTTCTCCTTCTCCCCCTCCTCCGCGACCTCGTCCTTCGCGAACCGCGCGCGCAGCACGAAGAACAGCACGACGGAAACCGCCGCCGTCAGCGCGAGGATCGCCCAGAGCCGCTTCATCTACTCGCGACGCTTCCAGAAGAGCACGACCGTGTCCTTGTGGAAGCCGAGCTGGAGCAGTTCCCAGCCCTGGGCGCCGCGGCGGTTGAGAATGTCGAGGAAGGCCTTGCGGCACGGGCCGCTGATGAGGGCGAGGCAGTCGTCGGACGGCGGGTGTGCGGGCGCGGCGAGCTGCGCGGCGGTGCGGACGGAGGCTTCGTAGACCCAGCGGCCGCCGGTGTGCGCCATGGGGCGGTCCATGATGGCGGTGTCGGTGGGCCCGACGGGCCGGCCGGGCGGCGGCTCCGTGACCTTGCCCACGTGGCGCACGGTGGTGGGCGGCTTGAACCGCGCCTTCGGCGGCTCGGTCTTCGGCTTCGGCGGCGGCGGCGCGACCTCCGCGCCCATCGGGATCCACCCGCCCGCGGGCGCGCCCTCCGGCTTCTTCGGCTCCTCGACCGGCACCCACCCGCCCCCGCCGCCCCCGGGCGCCGGCGCCGTCGCGGGCGGAATCGACCCCGGCCTCGGCGTCGCAGGATCCGCGATCGGCGGCGGCACCCACGCCACCTCCCGGAACTGCGCCGTCTTCTCGGGCCCCATCCGCTCCCACCCCGGCGGCAACAGCGCCGTCTCGACCTCCCCCCGCGTCTCCCCCGGCGTCCCCGCCTTGTGGTGCGGCAGCTCCGACGTCGAAAACGGCGCGATCATGGACACCGCCGTCTTCGTCGCCGCATACGACGCCTTCGGCGCTCCCCTCGCCAGCACCTCCAGCCACGTCCACTTCCCGTCCACCTTCAACCCGTCCAGCTGCTCCTTCAGCACCTTCGCGTGCAGGTCTTCCTCCGAAGCGATCGCCGTCCAGTAATCCCGCTCGCGCGCCTCCTTCGCCTTCGCCGCGAGCCCGAGGAACATCGAGTAGCACGCCCGCTCGTTCTCGAGCGCCGCCGCCAGCGCCTCCGTCTCGTTGAAGTACTGCGTCCCCGCCCGGTCCCACGTGTCCTTCCGGTCGCTGAACTTCGGATCCAGCTTCTCGAAATCCGCCCCCACGTACTCCACCCACGCCCCGAGCTCGCTCTGCGCGATCGCCGCCCGGTCGATCTCCTCGAAATGGTGCATCTCCCACGCCGCCAGCCGCCCGAACAGGTCGCGCGCCTGCTTGGAAGAAGCCTTCGACGACGCCCCCGCGTACGCATGGAACGCCCGCTCCGCGGACGCGCGGGCTTCTTCGAGGGCTTTCAGCGTTTCAGGTGCGGCGGGCATGGAAGCGGGATCGCGGGGCGCCTCGTCAAGGAAGGTGGGTATTAAACGACGGGACGGGCGGGGGGGTCAAGGAGTCGGCGGTGTGAGGGTGCACGTCCAGAGTTGCGCGGCGAAGCCGCGCCCCTCTCCCTTGCCCTTGACCTTGACCTTGCCCTTGACCAGCACCTCGCCTTCGAGTGCGATCCCAGGAACTATGTCCAATGCTCCGGTTTCACGACGAGGGCAAGGTCAAGGGGTCCGCCTTCGCGCTCCGCGCTTCGGCGAACGGGTCACCGGACAATTCCGGTCCTGCACCCGCGGTGTGAGCTACTTCTTGTTCCTCAATCGCGCGAGTGCGGCCCTGGCGCGGACGTAATCGTAAAACGCATACATCTTCGTGGCCAGGCACTTTTCGCAGGCCTGGATCGCCTTCCCGGTCTTGCCCTGCGTCCAGGATACGGCGGCGACGTAGAACCACGCTTCGCATTCCCGTTCGAGGGCCTTCGTTCCGGTAGCCGAAGCGCGCATCTTCAGCAGTTCTTCCTCAGTGAGGTCGCCTCTCAGAAACGCCGCAACCGCCGGCGGCCAGTCGTCCTTCGCACGCGGGTCCCTTCCCTCGAAGACCGCTTTGATCTCGGGCGTGAACAGCTCGCGCTCCTGAAGCCGCAGCCGGCAGAGCATGGCGAACACGGCCAGGTGGCCGCGGTTGGTCCACGCCCGATAACTCTCGGATTCGAGTCGAATGGCCTCGTCCGTGTCCGCGATGGCGGCTTTGAACTCCCCCGACTCCAGCCGGGTCTGCCCCCGATTCAGCCACGCGAGCCGATCGGCCGGATTCAGCCGCAGAGCTTCGTCGTAGTCCGCGATCGCCGCGTTGAAATCACGATTGTCCCCATGCGCGTCTCCGCGCACCCTTCGGGCGCGGGCATCTTCGGGATCGAGCCGGATCGCCACCGACAGGTCGCTGATCGCACCCTCCAGATCGCCTTTGCGATATTTCGCCCGCCCGCGACCCTGGAAGCCAGCGGAGCGCCCCGGGCGCAACCGGATGGCTTGAGTAACGTCGTCAATCGCCCCGTCGGGATCGCCCGATTCCATGCGCTCATCCCCGCGGCACAGATAGCCTAATGCGCTCTGCGCGGTGTCCGCTTCCTGCGCACCCAGGTCGGCGCAGGCGGCGATCAGGAGGAGCGGAACGGCAAATCGAATTCGCATCTGGACGTCTCCGCGCTGGAAATGAAGGCGGCGAACTGATCCTCAGGATCCTATCATTGGTCTTTGGATCCGGAGCACACCAACTCGTGAACCGTCAGCGCATCAGCCCCCAGAGGTACATATTCCCGAGCGCGCTTTGGCTCGCGACGCTGCTGCTGGGATGCGGCCCCGGGCGAGGAAGCGATCCGGGCCGGCCTCAGAGTGACACTGGCCACGGCAAACCGGCAGAAAGGGAATCTCCGGATTCGCCGCTCCGGCAAACCGGGAGGGAACTGGCGCCCGGATGGAAACTCGGTGCCGGGATCGATGGCGCCTGTTTCTCCACGGACGGTAAGACGGTCTATCTGCTGGGGCAGGATGGCAAAGTGCGGGTGTGCGACGTGGACTCCGGATCGTGTGTCGGCACCTGGGGAGAGGCGCGCACGTCCCGCTTCAGAGGCGCATGCGCCCTGCAACTCGAGACCGGGATCCTCGGAATCGCGGCCCCGCAACGAGGCTGCCAGGTGTTCCCGCTCGACAACTCCGGGCCCCCGTTCTGGATGCGCTCCCCGCTCGGCGGCCATCAGTGGCTGTTCTCGCGCGGCCGCGGGTTCGTGGCTGTGGGCTCCCTGGGGGCCGTCGTCAGGTTCGACGTCGAGGCCCGACAGGTTTCGAAAGTGCGAGAACTGGGCTCCAACATCCAGGTCTGCGTGCCGATAGGTCCCTCGCGGCTCCTGATCGGCTGGGTTACGGGTCGGGTGGGACTGTTCGACCTCGACACCTTGGCGCTGACGGGGGAAACGGACATTGGCTGCCCTGGAATCGTTGCCGCAGCCGTTTCGGAGCCCTCGCATCTGGTTGCGGTCCGCTCGGCGGGCGGCAAGAGCGTCACGCTCGAATTCGGCGCCGGCGACGAGCTGTCGGTCGGCTGGAGCGGACAACTCGACGACGCCCGTGTGTTCGTCTTCAATCGCACGGGCTCAGCCCTCCTGATCGGCGGCGCCTCGGGAAACTGCCGCCAACGGTCCCTGGCCGCTGCGAACACCGACCCACCTGCGTTCGCCTCGAGCCCGGCCCCGATTTCACATGTGCTTCAGGTTCCGAATTCGAAATCCCTGCTGGTCGCGGACACCGACGGGTCGCTTATCCGTCTCGAAGAGCCGGACGGCCGTCCCGGGACCGGAGCGGCGGCGTTCGGCGAGTACCCCTGGGTCGTAGGCGAAGGCGCGACCCCCGGAGAATTCCTCCGCGTGATGCGCTCCGGCCGCGTTGAGATCTCGTCCAGCGCCCCCCGGGAACTCGCTTCGCTCCGTATCGCAACTCCCTGGAGCCGCATGCCGAGCCTGGCCGCCGGCGCCGATACCGTTGCGATCGGGTGGACCGACCGAGAGACTTCAACGGTTCTGCTGGCAAAGTCGGGCTCCGCTGAGATTTCGAAATTGCAGTTTCCGGAGGCTGAAATCTGCAGGGTCTCCCTGGGCGGCAATCCACCGAGCCTTTGCGTTGCCTTCGCAGGTGGCGGGATGCGGCTGTTCGCCGAGGTCTCCGGGGAATGGACGCAGACCGCCCAATATCCCGCGAACGCTCCCCTCGTGGACGCCTGCCTCTCCCCCCACGGTCACCGGTTGGCCTCCCTCTCCGCGCGCGGGGAGTGTCGGCTCACCTTCGTTCATGGCAATGCCGCCGATTCCGTGTCGGATTACGCAAATGCCTACGTCAGCGGCCATCGTTGCCTGTCGTGGAGCCGCAATTCGAGACTCTTCGGAATTGCCTCTGGCCCGAAGGTGGATATCCGCGAAGCGGATTCCGGCGACACCGTCGCGGACTTCTCGCTTGCAGGAGCCGACGTCTCGAAGATGGCGTGGTCGCGAGACGAACGCCTCTTGGTGCTCGGACGAAGCGATGGCGGCTTGACGCTGTTAGAACTCCCGAAACGCCGTGTCTGGAATCTTGTCGGAGCGCACGACGGCCCGATTCGATCCATCGCGGGCAGCCGATGTGACGATTCCTTCCGGATCGGGGGCGCCGATGGTGCCGTCACCGCCTGGAAGCTGGACGTTCGAAGCGCCCTCGGAAGCGATGCCCCGGCGCCTCCGATTCGAGGCATTTCCAACGAAGAGGCTGACAGGCTCCGCGGAGAAGATGCCGCCTGCGCCTCCGAAACGATGTGGTTCCTCGCGGCTAGCGGAGACGAGATCCTGCCCGACCTGGAACGGCTCTGGAATGCTTCGCCGCCCGAGGGCCGTCTTCCCGAGGCCGATCTGGCCGCCGTCAACGGTGACGACCCGATGCGTCGTGTAGAGGCGCGACGGACCCTGGGCGCGCAAACGGACGTCAGCGAGGGCCGGTGGGACACGGCGATCGCCGATGCGCCGAGCCCGGAAGCGAAAGAAGCTCTCCGGCAGTTGCGGGATGCCGCCCGCCGACAGGTCCGAACAGGTCCACGGGAGAGACTGCGTCTCCGAATCGTCCGGATCCTGACGCTTCAGGGAAGCGATCGGGGCGTGGCGACTCTCGCCGCATTTGCGCAACGCCCCGCCACGCCTAGGGAGAGTCTCGAATTGCGGTGGGCTCTCGAAGCCTCCAGATAGTCGCGCGGACGAGGGCTGGCCTGTGCACACGCGGGCCGTCACTTCTTGTCCCCCCTCATCTCGCCGGGGTAACCGCGGTACTGGTCATGCATCGAAAGCAACAGCGACTTCGCACTCTCAAGGTCCTCTTTTCCTCCGCCAAGCAGCTTGTGGAGCTTCTGCATGTCCAAGACGAGGCCTGCGCCCCACGCACCCTTCGGATCGCGATCCTTCTCGAGCCACATTCCGACTCGAGCGCGAAGTATCGCCCGCTTGCCGCCGTCGTCGAACCATGACGCGATGCCTTCGAGGAGATCGAACACGACGCACGTCTTGTCCGCCAGGTCTTCCGCGGTTGCGCGATCCCACCACGCGAAGAATTCGGCCGCCTCCTCTGCCGCATCGCAGAACTCCAGGAGGTCTTGGACTTCTTTTTCGATGTTCCTGAGAGAGCCGCGCTCCGCGACGAGTTTCTTGAGCGCCTCACGGGCCTTACCGGGGAAGAGTCGAGCCAGATCTCGAAGCGCTCTCCATGCTTCTTTGTGCTCGTCCTCAGTCTTGTCGTTGTCCATCACGACCAGGAGGAGTCCGTACAAGTTTTCTTCGAGCTCGTTCGCATGTTTCGTCCAGTCGAAACTCGTCCCGGGCCGGCAGGGGCCGTCGGGAAGCTCTTCCCCGTCGTCGCCCGGGCCATCCGGCATGAGGAGGAAGCGGGGGAATGCAGGTCCCGCAAAGTCTGGCAGCGGGATGATCCCGCCAAAAGTGTCGTGCCAGGGTCTCGAAGGTTCGGGGTCCTTGAAAGCTGTCCCCTTCCGGGAGGAAGGAGGCTGGATGCCAGAGGTGTTGACCATCTCCAGCCAGGCCAATCTCCGGGCGAGCTGACTCCCGGGTTCCGGCCCCACTCGCAGTTGGAGGATTGGGAGAGGCGCCTGAAGTGCCAGAAATGGCCCTCTCGGTCTTGCGATACGGGGCTGCGGTTTTGGATCGTCGCCAGGCTCCGGGCCCGCTGAGACTGGTCTGGGCCTGAGGACGTGCCCCAACAGTTCGGCGAAGGCGACTTTGGAGCCTACGCTGATGACTCCGCCGAAGAGGTCGAGCCTCGGGTCTGCCATGGTATTTCCTCCTCAGTAGTTTCGATTCCACATTGCGCGGTTGCCCGGGACACGGCACGATGTTTCGCGTGAGCCACGACCTCAAGATCCCGCCAACGCCGCTGGACGTTTCTGTTCGCTCATCCCGCCGATTGTGCCAGGGACTTCATGCCCCGCAGCCTCGGTGCGGCTCCCGCTTGGCAAATCGTCGTGGCCTGCATTAACTCGTCGGCGCCGTCGGCAGGAACCAGTACGCGACGATTCTGACCCTTCCCGCGTTCGTGGACGGCGTGGCGTTGGGGGTGATGACGATTCTCTGCGCGCTTGTGCTCACGGGGGGCTGGGGGCACCCGTTGTTGCCCGGGTCGGAGGAGCCGGCCGTGCTGGTGACGCCTCCGCTGTCGTAGTGGCCGCCGGTATATTCGTTCGTGATCCAGAAGGCGCTGGCGTCGGGAATCGTGACGGCGACGTAGACGCTGACCGCGAGGACCATCGCGTTTCCGGGGAGGGAGTTCGTGCTCAGCGTGGTCGGGGCGGCGTCGATGGTCAGGAGTTCCGAGAAGGAGCCGAGGGCGAGGAGGGCGCCGGCGGCGCGCTTGAACTCCAGCTTGCCCGCGGAGGCGTCGAAGAAGACGGTGGAGACGGAGTCGCCC
>JACPRD010000118.1 GCA_016190145.1 Planctomycetota bacterium
GGACCCGGGGTCGCGGTGGCCCCCGTGCTCTCGGATCGCATCTCGGCGCTCGTGCGCTCGGGGAACGCGGAAGAGTTCGTCAAGATGGTCGACAACCTGACGATTCAGCTCGACGCGGCCGGCATCCCGACCGAGGAGCGCGCGCGCCGGATGAGCCAGCTGCTCAAACTGCTTCCCGTCGCCGAGCAGGTCCAGAAGCTGCGGCGCGTGCTCCTGGTCCAGGAGGATCCCGCGCTCGTCTCCGAATGGGGAACCGCACTCTCGCAGGGCGGGTTCGAGGTCGTGCCCGTCCCGACGACCGACGCCGCCCTGGAGAAGCTCAAGGACGGCTCCCACTGGTCCGGCCTCGTGGCCGACGCCGGATTCCGAGGCGCGGCGGGCGTCAAGTTCCTCGCGGACGCGGCCGGCGCCGGCCGCCGGCCCGTCCCCGTGGCCCTCCTCTCCTGGGACGAAGCCCTGAAGGAACTGAAGCCCGTCAAGGACTACCCCAACCTCCGCTTCATCGTCCAGCCCGTCGAGCCCCCCGCGATCGCCACCACCCTCGATGAGATCGCCCTGCCCCCGGAAATCACCCGCCCCTCCCCGTCCGAGGTCGCCGCCGACCCGAAACTCGCGCTGGAATTGCGCAAGGCGCACGACATCCAGGTGCGCCTGCTCCCCTCGGAAATCCCGCAGCCCGCCGGCTTCGAAATCGCCGCGCGCTACCAGCCCGCGGGCGACGTCGGAGGCGACTACTACGACGTCATTCCCCTTCCCAATGGCCGCGTCGGACTTCTCGTCGCGGATGTTTCGGGGAAGGGGCTTTCGGCGGCGATGGTGATGGTGATCGCGCGGACGGTGTTTCACGCGGTGGCACCGGAGTGTTTCACCCCGAGGAATGCCGTGCTGCAGGCGGCGGAGCGGATGGCGGCCGACCTGCCCCCTGGAGTGTTCCTGACGCTCGTCTACGCGGTGCTGGATCCCGGGAGCGGCACGGTTTCGGTCGCCAACTGCGGGCACAACGCGCCGCTTCTCGCGACGCGGTTCAACGGCACGCCGATCGTCGAAACGGTGGACGCCTCGGGGGGAGCGCTCGGCGTCGTCCGCGGCGGCGCCTTCGAACGTTCCCTGAAGACCTGCGACGTGCAGCTCGAGCCCGGCGAGCATTTCATCCTCTATACGGACGGGGTGAACGAGGCGATGAACGAGCTGGAGGAAGAGTTCGGCGACCATCGGCTGATGAAGACGATCAACCAGAAAAGCGCTTCGTCGGCGGCGGATCTGGCGGAGGGGCTGGTTCAGACGGTGGTGGCGCATCGCGGCGCGGCGGATCCGAGCGACGACCTGACGCTGCTGGTCGTCAGGCGGTCGGGTTAGGAGCCCGCCGGGCGCCGAGCGCGGCGTAGCCGGCGATGAAAATCGTGGAGACCGCGACCGTCAGGGCCTTCACGGCCCAGGCGAGTGCGGCCGGCATTTCGTGCTTCGTCACGGACTGGATCACCTTCGGCCACCCGTTCGCGACCGTCAGGTTCAGCGCGCACTGGGCGTCCACGTTGAACTTCCAGGACTCCTGCGTCGTGCCGGGCAACGGCACGAATCCGACCTGAGGCCCGGAAGTCGAGTAGTAGACGTAGGTGACCATCCCGAGGGCGAGCAGGTGCACCGCCGTCGCGACCCGGTACCGCGGAGCTTCGGCGGCGTACAGGTCGGACATCCTCCCGAACACGCCCCGCCGCGGGTCCCCGAACAGCGCGGCGGGGAAGGGCGCGAGGCGCGCGTTGATCCACCAGAGCCCGACTGCCCAGACGAGAAGCGCCCCGATCAGGACCTCGCTTCCGCCCTTCACGAACGCGGTCAGGGGGATCATGGAAGCGAACATGCCGACCCAGAAGGAGGCGAGGGCGGCGAGGGTTGCGCCGGCGGTGCGGGCGAAGGGACGGGCGGGGAGGTTGAGGGCGCGGCCGAGGAGGGAGAAGAGCCAGGCGGCGCCGAGGACGTGGGCGGCGAGGGAGAGGAGGAGGGTGAAGCTGGGCGAGAGGGTGAGGCCGGGCAGGCGCCAGGTGGTCCAGGCCGCGGCCATTTCCCGGGGGGCTTCCGAGATCAGGAACGAGGCGCCCAGCACGAGGAGGCCGGGCAGGAAGACGCGCGGGTTTCGCGCGCACAGGTCGAAGGCCGCCGAGCCGGCGCGGGAGAACATCCAGGCGCACGTGACGACGACGACGATGCCGACGGTGAGGGTGATCGCGAACATGGAGGCGCCATCATAAGGTATGGGGGAGGCGCGGTCTTTCGAAGCTGTGGAAGGCGTTCCTCGTTTCTCGTTCCGAAGAGGCGGTGCCGCCGCCGGCCCGCTCTTCCCCGATCCCGTGTAAGATGTGCCGGTGCAGCCTACGCTCAAGCTCGTGACGCCCGAGGCGCTGGATCTGCACCTCAGGGTCACCGATCCGGAGGTGCTCGCGGAGCTGGTCCGCCGGGCGGAGTCCGCGGACCGCGACCTGTTCGCGCTCGCCGCGCTTCGCGTCGGCGTGCTCGCCATGAAACAGGCCGCGGGAGCGCTCGACGAGCGCGCGCTGCGCGACGCGGGCCGGGAGCTCGTGGCGGGCCTCGAGATGACCCTTCTCGAGCACCGCACGAAAACGGCCGGCGAGGTCGCGGGGGAGTTGCGCCGCTACCTGGATACGCAGACGGGCAGCCTGCCGCAGATGATCGACAATCTCGTGAAAGGCGGCGGCCACCTCGACCGTCTGCTGCGACAGCACCTGGGCGACGAAACCTCGACCCTCGCCCAGACGCTCACAGCCCACATCGGCGCGCAGTCGCCGCTGCTCCGGATGCTCTCGCCCGAGCAGAAGTCCGGCCTCCTCGCGCGGCTGGAGGAGCTCGTGAAATCCTCTCTCGAAGACCAGCGCGCCCGCATGCTTGGAGAGTTCGACCTGAACCGTCCCGAGTCCGCCCTGTCGCGGCTGCTCGCGTCGATCAGCAAGGGGCAGGGATCCCTCGAGGAGAACTTCCGGAACACCATCGGCAAGCTCGCCTCCGAGTGGTCTCTCGACAACGAAGCCTCCTCGGTCGCCAGATTCCGCAAGGGGCTCACGGAGCTGATCGACCGGCTCTCCGTCGAGCAGCGGGGATTCCAGCAGGCGGTGATGAAGGAGCTGGCGGAGCTGCGCGCGCGTCGTGCGGTCGAGCAGCAGACGACGCGCAAGGGCGCCACGTTCGAAGAGGCGCTGGGAGCGCTTCTCCGGTCCGAGGCCGAAAAGGCGCGCGAGATCTTCGCCGCGGTCGGCCTGAACACGGGCGAGATCAAGAGCTGCAAGAAGGGGGACTTCGTACTGGAGCAGGGGCCCGAGGCGGCGGCGCCCGGGGCGCGGGTCGTGGTGGAGGCGAAGGACGACCGCGCGTACGGAGTGAAGGAGGCGCTCGCGGAGCTCGAGGTCGCGCGGCCCAATCGCAGGGCGCAGGCCGGCGTCTTCGTCTTCTCAAGGGCCGTCGTCCCGCCGGAGATGGCGCGGTTCCAGCGTCACGGATCGGACCTGCTGGTCGTCTGGGACCTCGAGGATCCGGCGAGCGACCTTTGGCTGCAGGCCGCCCTCGAAGTCGCGCGCGCCCTCCTCGTCCGCCGCGCGCGGCAGGACCAGGCGGAAACCGCCGGCCTCGACGAGCTCGACCGCGCCATCGCCCAGATCGAGAAGGACTCCGGCGCCCTCCAGGCCATCGTGACCTCCGCCCAGACCATCGGCAGCGCCGCGGGGAAGATCCAGGACGAGGCCGAGAAACTGCAGAAGAAGCTGGCACGCCAGGTCGAGGCGATGCGGGAAGGCCTCGAGGGGATGCGCGGGGGCTCCGCGAAATAACCGGTTGTCCTGAAACGGCCCGGTTTCTCTCGCTCCAGCAGGGCATCCTTAAGCAACCGCCGCCCACTGTTATCTTCCGCCGACCTTCGCTGGAGCACTGCAGGGACTCTCCCGACTTTCTTGCTATCGAGTCCTCTATGCGCCTTTTGTGCCTTTTCGTGGCCAATCGCGACCGTCCACCGCCGCCAAATCGTCGCGCCGCGCGACGATTTTCGAAGCTAAGCGGGTTCGGCGAAATTCTCGCGGAGGCCGCCGCGAGGGATTTCGCCGGACCCGCTTGGTAGTTCAGAGAGGACGATCCGCCTTTACGGATGCAGGTGTCGGCGCCGACGCGGCGTCCATCGCGACCGCGTGTTCTCCGGCATACCGTATCCGGATCGTCTCGCGCGGGAAGAAGAGGTCGAGCGTCCAGTCCAGCATGACCCGCACCTTGTTCCGGATCCCCGGAAGCCGGAACAGGTAGGCCGTGCGCCAGAGCCACCACGCGAAAAACCCGCGGAACCGCAGGCCGAACAGCTCCGTGACCGCGTAGCGCCGCCCCAGCGACACGAGACGGCCGTAACGGCGGAACCGGAACGTGTGGAGAAGGCCGCCCCGAATCGCCGCGACCACGTTGTGCGCGCAGGTGCGCGCTTCCTGAAGCGCGACCTGCCCCTCCGGCCCCAGCGCGTGCCCGTCCTGAACGAACGCCGCGCAGTCGCCGATCGCGAACGCCTCCGCGTGCCGGTTCACGCGCAGGAAATCGTCCACCTGGATCCGGCCCCCCTTGTCTTTCGGCACGTCGAGCGCCGCGACCACCGGGTTCGGCGCCAGGCCCGCCGTCCATGCGAGCGTGTCCGCCCTCACGAACGATCCGCTCGCAAGCGCGATCTCGCGCCCGTTGTACCCGCGAATCTGCGTCTCGAGCCGCACGTCGATCCCCTTCTTCTTCATCCTTTTCTCAGCGTGCCACGAGAGCTTCGAGTCCATCCCCGGCAGCACGCGATCCCCACCCTCGAACAGCTTCACGTTCACCTCGAGCGGCGCGATGTCCGGATACTGACGCGGCACGAGGTCGTTCAGCAGGTCCCTCAGGTCGCACGCCAGCTCGACCCCGGACGGCCCCGCCCCCACCACCGCGAACGTCAGCCGCGCCGTCCGCTCCGGCGACTTCGGCATCCGCGACCCCTCCTCCAGACAGTCGATGACACGGTTCCGGAAGGCGATGGCCTCGGGAAGCGTCCTCATGAAGTGCGCGTTCTCGCGGATCCCCGGCAGCCCGAACGTCCCGGTCGCGCTTCCCAGCGCGATCACCAGCAGGTCGTACTCCACCGGACCCGCCGAGGTCTCCACCCGCCGCGCCTCGAGATCGATCTTCTCGACGGCCGCTTCCAGGAACGACGCGCGCCCCCGGAGAATCTCCCGCAGCGGCGCCGTCGCGTGCCGGACCTCCATCGCCCCGCCCACGATCTCCGTGCAGAACGGCGTGAAAAACAGGTAGTTCTCCCGCGCGATCAGCCTGACCTCGGCTTCGCCCGCCCTCAACCCCCTTGCGACGCCGAGCGCGGTGAACGCCCCCCCGAAACCGCCGCCCAGCACCACCACGCGCTTCATTCCAGCCTCGACCGGCGGGGCTTCCGTTCGCCCACCAGAAACTGGGTCGTGAGGTGCGGAGGCGCGTGCATGACGGGCGCGAGAAATCCGCCTTTCGCGAACAGCTTCGTGTACTCGGAGTACGTGTACGTGTTGCCCTCGCGCGTCCAGGCGAGCATCAGCGCGGCGAACAGCGCGGCCGGCGCGTTGGCCGTGCGGGTTTCGTCCGGCACGTAGTCGTGGACGATGAGCCGGCCGCCGGGCGACGTGACCTTTCCGAGGCGGCGGAGGAGTTGCTCGCAGGTCCTTGCATTGAAGTGGTGGAAAACGTGGCTCGCGACGACGATGTCGTAGGGGCCGCCGAGGTCCGCGTCGAACATGTCCGCCGCCAGCACCTCGATGCGCTCGTGCACCGCCGTCTCCTTCGTGCGCCGGCGCGCGGGCGACAGCACGTTCGCGCGGTCGAGCAGCGTGACCCGCGCGTGGTGGAACCGCCGCGCCAGCGTCAGCCCGTAGAGGCCGCTTCCACAGGCCAGATCCAGGATGCGCGAGTGGGGGCGTTCCTCCATGAATCGTCCGAGGAGCGCGGCGACGTATTCGGCGGAAGGGGCGGCGAGGGCGGAGGAGTGCTGGGCGAAGCAGTCCCAGAATTTCTGTCCGGCGGATTCGGCGTGGTTGTGGAGGACGGTGCCGCCGTGGCGGACGGCCTGTGTGAAGCGGCCCATGGCGTCCCAGATGACGGGATCGCAGACGATGCGCGCGGCGTCGCCGATGTAGCCGCCGCGGCCGGGGACGAGGTGGGCGTCGGCGAGAGGGCTGAGGCGGTACTTGCGGCCCTCTTTCTGGAGGAGCCCGAGGGCCGTGACGGCATCGAGGAGGATGGCGGTGCTGCGTTCGGGGGCGCCGACGGCCTTGCCGACCTGCGCGGCCGATTTCAGGCCGTTCTCCAGCGCGGCGAACGCCCCTAGCTCGATGGCGGAGTTGACGATGGCGCTCGACTGGAATGCCTGGAGGAGGTTCAGGATGGGACCGGGCCCCGGTGGCATCGTCATAGAGGTGGGAGTCTATCCGTCGAAAGCCGGGCGGAGCAAGAAAGGCGTTCCTCGAAGGCGTTCCTCGTTACTCGTTACTCGTTTCTCGTTCTGCGCGAACGATCGCAAGGCGGAGAAAAGGCCTGCCCGCTGAAGAATCCGAACATGGAACCGCACCCCCAAGCGGTGCGCTCTCCGATCCACGGAACGAGTAACGAGTAACGAGAAACGAGGAACGAACCTGCAACCGGGGCCGCGGGCTCTCAATCCGGCTCCGCCCCCCGGGGCTGCCGCCCTTCCGCTCGCATCCCCCGCCGTTCCGCTCTTTCCGATTCGGACTCCCACCACAGATACATCAGCCCTTCCTTCCGCACCTTCTCCATCAGCGCCTTCGCCCCGCCCTCGGAGTCCGCGGCCGCGCGCGGACAGAAGTTCCATACGTCCCTGAAAAACGCCTCGTCCTCCACCGGCGCCGGAAACCACAGCTCGACCCAGTCGTCCCCGCACCCCGTCAGCTCGAACGCGTGCCGCCCCCGCCACTCGCGCAGCCGCTCCGCAACCTCCGCCCCCTGGCGCGTCCCCATGAACCCCAGCGGCTGCCACGGGTCCGCCCCCGCCAGCACCACGATGCACGCCGGCACCCCCGCCGCCACCTTGTCCTCGCACAGGAACGCCGTCGCGCGCCCCTTGAGCCGCTCCCGCAGCCGCGCCAGCGCCGCGTGCGCGGACGCCCCGTCCGGCAGCACCGCAAGCCCCGTCCGCTTCTTCGTCCCTTCGAAAATCGCGGGCTCACCGCTCTCCTCCCGCAGAATCTTCAGAATCCCCTCGTCGAGCCCCGTCTCCTTCAGATCCCCGGGGTCGAGCGTTTCGCCATGAGGAAGCGAGTCCATCCCCTCGCGCACCGACCGCAGCAGCACCGCGAGGAGCAGCACCGCGCCGGCGCCCACGGCGAACAGGAGGAGAAAGTCGTTGAGGTTGAGGGGCATGCGGAAGCGCTTCGCGCGCGGACGCTCACACCGTCGCGAGTTCCTCGATGACTCCCTCGATGGCCGGCCGGATCGTCTTCTCCGACAGGTCGAAGTGCGCGCCCGCCGCGAGGAAAAGTTCAGGAAGCGGCTTCGTTCCGCCGAGCCTGAGCGCGGCGCTGTAGTTGCGGATCGCGTCCTGGCGGTTCCGCTTGCGGTTGGCCCACACCTGGAGCGCGCCCAGCTGGGCGATGCCGTACTCGATGTAGTAGAAGGGGGAGCAGAAGATGTGCGGCTGGCGGTGCCACATCGCGTCGAGCGCCGCGTCGTACCCCGCGTAGCTGTCGATCCCCCCGAACCGCTTCCGCAACTCGCGCCATTTCTCCGTCCGCTGCGCCCGAGTGTGCCCGGGGTTCAGGTAGATCCAGTGCTGGAACGCGTCGACGGTCGCCACCCAGGGGAAGATGGTGATGATCCCCTCCAGCTCCTTTCGCTTCGCGCGCCGGGCTTCGTCCGGCTTGTAGAAGACGTCGAGGTTGTCGATCGCGAGCAGTTCCATGCCCATCGAAGCGACTTCGCAGAACTCGATCGGCGCCGACCTGTAGCGCAGGATGGGCTCGTCCTTGGCGAGAAGCGCGTGGAACGCGTGGCCGCCTTCGTGCAGGAACGTGAAGACGTCGTGGTTCAGGCCGGCGGCGTTCATGAAAATGAACGGTTTGCGGAGCTCCTCGAACGTCGCCTGGTAACCCCCCGGCGCCTTCCCCTTGCGGCTCTCGAGGTCGAGATTCCCCGACTCGCGCAGCGTCGCGATCATGTCGGCGAACATCGGGTCCACCCGCCGGAACATCTCGCGGCATCCCTCGTAGAGCTTCTCGCTTCCGTCGAACGGCCGAAGCGGCGGCCCGTCGTGCGTGTCCACCGCGAGATCCCACGGGCGCAGCACGTCCACCCCCAGCGCCTTCTTCCGTTCCTCCTGGATCCGCCGCATCTGCGGCACGACGGAGCGCTCGACGGCCTCGTGGAACCGGAAGCAGTCGTCCGGCGTGTAGTCCCAGCGCTCGCGCGCGCGGAAGATGAAATCGCGGTAGTTCTCGAACCCCGCGTTCTTCGCGCGCTGGTGCCGGATCCGGATCATGTGGTCGAACAGGTCGTCGAGCTTCTCGCGGTCGAGCAGCCGCCGGTTGACTACCGCTTCCCACGCCTCCTGCCGCCGCGCCCGGTCGCGCTCCTCGTTGTAGACCGCCATCTGCTGGAGCGTCCGCTCCTTGCCGTCGTACGTCACCATCATTTCGCCCGAGGCCTTCTGGTACTGCTGCGAGAGCTTCGTGTCCTCGACTTCGAGCGGGATGTTTTCCTCGCGGAACAGCGCCACCTCGTTCTCCACGGAGCGCAGCAGCAGTCCCCATCGCGCGGCGTCCAGCTCCCGGCGCCGCGGATGGTCCAGCAGCAGGTGCGCCAGCTTCTGCCACCGCGGCTTGCACCGCGGCGAGATATGCTCCTCGAACTCCAGGAAGCTCTTCTCGAGCGCCGGGTCGTCCGTGTGGCACGTCATCGCCGTGTACCGTTTCGTCCCTTCCTCCGCGATCGCCGCCTCCAGCTCGCTGCACTGCACGAGCCACGCGCAGAGATCGACGTCCGGCTTCCCGGCGATGCGTTCGAGATTGTCGAACTGCGCGGCGATGGAGGGCCAGTTGCTGGGTGAGAATTTCATGGCGAGGTAGCGGCGGGTCGTGCTGCCCTGAGGCTTCATGGAGGCTCCGGGAGAGGGGGGGGAAGGGGAGAGAGGATACTGTTGATCGCATGGGGGTTCAAGCGGTGGAGGGTTGAGGAAGACAATTATGAATTATTAATTTTGAATTATGAATTGTGACGCGGGCGATAGCCGACGAGGCGCCGAATGCGGAGAATGCCTCGCCATGAGCTTCTGGCTCTTCAAGACGCATCCCGAGACGTACTCGATCGCGGACCTCGAGCGGGACGGGCGCGCGACGTGGGACGGCGTCGCCAACAACACGGCGCTCATCCACCTCCGGAAGACGGCGCCTGGGGACGAGGTGCTCGTCTACCACTCAGGCGACGACAAGGCGGTCGTCGGGATCGCGCGGGTGGTCAAGGGCGGCTATCCCGACCCGAAACTGAAGGACCCGAAGCTCGCGGTGTGCGATCTCGAGTTTGTGAAGCGGCTGTCCGCGCCGGTGCCGCTGGCGGTGATCCGGAAGGAGAGGGGGCTGGCGGACTTCGACCTGATACGGATTTCGCGTCTCTCGGTGATGCCCGTGAAGCCGGAGCACCGCGCGATCCTGGCGAGGCTGGGCGTCTGAAATAAGTGGCGTCCGTCCCTCCCGGACGAGGGCCTCAGATTCCCATTCGCGATCGATTGCCTCATGATTAATAATTCAGAATTCATAATTCAAAAGGTTGTTCCGGGATTTCCGTGGGTCCCGCGGGTACGGTAACCTTCCTGAGCGAAAACTGCCTCGGAGAAGGAAATGCAAGACACGGAGCTGTATCAGCATCTGCTTCAGGTTCCCGCCC